>CALDGV010000401.1 GCA_937941745.1 uncultured Prosthecobacter sp.
CCTCATGCCCCAGCAAGGCCTCATGCAGTCCGCTGGAACAGCAGCCATGGAGGTACTGCCTCACGAGGTCGAAGGTCGAGAACATCGAAAACCCCTTCAGCGCGAGCAGGATCTTCGCCCCTGACTCACGCTGCACCCAGTCGAGCTTCTCCAGGTTCTTCTTCAGCAGGCCCCGGTCCACCACGTAGGCCGGGGTCTCGACGGAGCTGACATCGAAGGCTGGAGCAGGCTGCTCAAAAACATGCGGAGGGGTGGGAGCCATGGGCGCAGGCCAATAGCAAGATGCATCCGCAGTGCGAGCAGCAATCGAGGTTTTTCCAACCTCAGCCCAGCGCTGCCGTGGCTTCCTTGCCCAGCAGCACTTTTTCACTCGGCTCTTTGATCTCGTGAACGATGCCCACCAGCTTCAGCAGGCGCAGGACATAGTAGGTCGGATCGATTTCCCACCAGAAGAAGCCCTGGCGTGCGCAGTGCGGGTAGTAGTGATGGTTGTTGTGCCAGCCTTCACCCAGCGTGAGGATGGCCAGGATGAAGGAGTTCTTGCTGCTCTCACCCGTCTCATAGCGGCGCTTGCCCAGCAGATGGCAGAAGGAGTTGATGGCAAAGGTGGTGTGATAAAGAATCACCGTGCTGACGCAGAAGCCCCAGAGAAGGCCCGTCCAGCCCGAGATCAGGTAGCAGGTCACCGCCAGAAGCGCGGGCGGGATGTAGTGGTATTTGTCGATGAAGACCAGCTCCGGGAACTTGGTCAGGTCCTTCACGCGCTTGGCGTCATATTCGTGGTAATCCGGTGCCAGGATCCAACCCAGATGCGCCCAGTAAAAACCATGCTGCTTCACCGAATGAATGTCTTCTTCCTGGTCGGAATGCTGGTGATGATGGCGATGATGAGCCGCCCACCAGAGAGCGCCCTTTTGGGCAGCCATGCCACCAAGCCACGCCAGCACAAACTGGAACCAGCGCGAGGTCTTGAAGGAACGATGGGAGAAGTAACGATGGAAACCACCGGTGATGCCAAACTTGCGGATCAGGAAAAGAGCTGCACACAAAATGAGGCTGGTGGCATCAGGCTTCACCATGAACAACGCATAAGCCGCGGCAATATGGATGGTGAAAAAGAGGAGGGCTCCGGGGCTGGTATAGGAAGCAACGACTGTTCTGGACACGAGAATACTTTGACTTGGGTTGACGCCTTCAGTGAGAAAGCGCGGCGGTTATAATCGCTTCCAACAAAAAAGCAACCCTCGTGTACGGGGACATCATGCGCCGATTTTGTCACATCCCCCTTTTTCAGCCCGGCCATGAGTCCGCACGCAGGCAGATTCCTGCCTAAATTCTCCCTTCCACCCTCTAAAAGCCACAGGCAAGTCCGGCTTAGGCGGTCAGCCTGAGGGGTGAAGCAGAATCCCGGGTAGTAACGCTTCCGGAGTTTTTAAATCATGCTCTAGGCCAGGATCCCGGGCACGACATGCCCGTGGATGTCGGTCAGGCGGTAGCGGCGGCCCTGGAATTTGTAGGTCAGGCGCTCATGGTCAATGCCCAGCAGATGCATGATGGTGGCGTGGAAGTCATGGATGTGCAGCCCATCCTTCACGACGTTGTAACCGAAATCATCGGTCTCGCCATAAACGCTGCCGGCCTTGATGCCGCCCCCGGCCATCCAGGCAGTGAAGCAGCGCGGATGGTGGTCGCGGCCAAAATTGGGCTGAATCTTCCCCTGGCAGTAGTTGGTGCGGCCAAACTCACCGCCCCAGACGACGAGTGTGTCGTCCAGCAGTCCGCGCTGCTTCAGATCCTTGACCAGGGCCGCTGCAGCCTGGTCGGTCTCCTTGCAAAGCCTCGGCAGCGCGCCTGGAAGCCCACCGTGATGATCCCAGTCCTGATGATAGAGCTGGATGAAGCGCACGCCGCGCTCAGCCAGGCGCCGGGCCTGGAGGCAGTTTGCCGCAAAGGTTCCCGGCGTCTTCACATCCGGGCCATACAGGTCGAGCACATGCTGCGGCTCATCACTGAAGTCAGTCGCCTCAGGAATGCTGCTCTGCATGCGGTAGGC
>CALDGV010000402.1 GCA_937941745.1 uncultured Prosthecobacter sp.
CGATGCGCACTTGCAAGATGGGCAACAGCTATGAAGCCGCGAACAAGCTCTTCACGGTTCGTCGGGATGCCTCAAAGCGGGGCGGGGATGATCAAAGCGGCAGCGCCTGGCATGCGGAGCAGGTGTTAAGTTATCTCAATGAAAGGGCCGCATCTCGTGATGAGAAGCCCTTTATGATCTATTTTGGCTTTTCCCACCCGCACGACACCCGCGACGGACGCCCGGAACTCCTTGCCAAGTATGGGGCCACGAACCATGCCGATCCTGATCATCTGCCCTCCGTCCATTCCAGGCAGCCACCCTTGCCGGGCAACTACCTTCAAGCACACCCCTTTGACAACACCGACATGTCAGTCCGGGATGAGGTGGCTGTCAGCGGCGTGTGGAAGAACCGCGATGAAGCTAGCATTCGGAATGAAATTGGCCGGCAGTATGCCTGCAGTGAAAACATCGATATTCAGATGGGTCGTGTGCTGAGGCGGCTTCAGGACATGGGTGAGTTGGAAAACACCTACATCATTTACACGGCGGATCACGGTATCGCCATTGGCCGACATGGCCTCATGGGGAAGCAGAATCTCTATCAGCACACCTGGCGTGTGCCATTCATCGTCAAGGGGCCGGGCATTCAGGGCGGGCGCCGTGTCCAGGGGAACATCTACCTGCTGGATGTGCTGGCAACGCTTTGTGACCTCGCTGGCATCCAGCCTCCAGAAACGAACGAAGGTCTCAGCATCAAGCCCGTCCTTGCGGGTGAAAAGCAGGTCGTGCGCGATGTTGTCTATGGTGCCTACGCCGGAGGCGCGAAGCCTGGCATGAGATGCGTCAAGCAGGGCGACTGGAAGCTCGTCCAGTATGAATCCTCAGATGGGAAAGCCCGCCATCTCCAGCTTTTCAATCTCGCGGAAAATCCTCAGGAACTGCTGCCCGAGCATGGACGCCCCAATCTGGCGGATGATCCTGCTCACAAGGCCAAGCTTGCAGAGATGAAAGGGCTGCTGCTCTCTGAAATGCGTCGTCTGGAGGATCCCTGGCGCTTTTCGGATCAGCCGGATGATGGGCTTCCCAGTCCGCCACTGCCACAGCCCAAAGCTAACAAGAAGGTGAAAAAGAAGGCTGCGCCATGAAACGCTTCACGCATCGGTGTCTGCAGCGTTGGATGCCAGTCCTGTTGCCCTTTGGGCTGGTCTCTGCACATGCCACTGAGACTCGCGCCATCCTTCAAACCTACTGCCTGAACTGCCACTCGACCGAAAAGCAGAAGGGCGACCTCGATTTGGAGTCTTCGAACATCCAAAAAGACCCGCACATCTGGGAGAATGTGCTCGACCAGATGCAACTCGGCGAGATGCCGCCGAAGAAGGAGAAGCAGCTCTCTCCAGCCGAGAAGAAGCAACTCACCGACTGGGTGCGCGGCACCTTGGATAAAATCGCTCTCGCCAATGCGGGCGATCCCGGCCCCGTCGTGCTGCGGCGGCTGTCAAACATGGAATACACCTACACGCTGCGCGATTTGACCGGCGTGGAGTCTCTCGATCCCGCACGTGAGTTTCCGGTCGATGGCGCGGCGGGCGAGGGATTCACGAATGCCGGTGCGGCGCTGGTGATGTCGCCCGCATTGCTCACGAAGTATCTCGACGCCGCGAAGGAAGTGGCCGCTCACGCGGTCTTCACGCCGCATGGCATGCGCTGGTCGGCGAGCACCTCGGCGCAAGATTGGACAGATGAGGCCCTCGCACGCATCCGGGCGACTTATGCGAAACACACAACCACAGGCGAAGCCGCGCAAACCGTCGCACAAGGCATCAAGCTCGACACGGGCACCGGCAGCGGCCGTTTGCCGCTCGCGAAGTATCTCGACGCCTTGCAAGGACGCGGCAGCGCGGACGGATTGAGCCCGAAATACCTGCAAATCCTCCGCGAGGCTCTCACGAGCACAAAAACGTCCGTTTTGCTCGATCCACTGCGGGCGAAGTTCCGCGAGAAAAAGCTTACCGCAGCCGACGTCGAGCCCTGGCAGCAGGTTCTGTGGCGATTCGCCAATGTTGGCCACATCGGCAAGCAAAACGGCCCGAGGGCCTGGCAGGAGCCTGTGACGCCGCTGATGCCAAAACATGAGATGCGCGTCAAACTCGCCTCCACGAGAGATGTGACGCTCTATCTGATTACCACCGACGCGGGCGATGGCAGCAACGGCGATGAAGTGATCTGGGAGAATCCTTGCCTCGTCGCTCCTGGCAGGCCGGATTTGCCGATCAGCGGCCTGCCCGCGCTCGTGGAGCACCTCGAAACCCAACGCGAACGCGTCATCGCAAACACCGAGCAGTGCCTGAACGCCATCGCGAGCGGCAACGACGATGCCGATCCTGCTTTGATGGCCGCGTGGCGCGAATACCTCGGCTTTGGCACGACGAAGCTCGAGCCGCTGCTCACCAAGAAGCTGCAAAGCACACCGGACTACAACTTCATCCAAGGCTGGCAGGGCGAGCAGGCGCTGAGCGTTCTCGCCAACTCATCCGACGCCACCGTGCGCACGCCCGGCGTGATGAAGGCGCACAGCATCGCCACGCATCCCTCGCCCACGCGGGCATCGGTGATCTCGTGGAAGGCCGAAAAAGCCGCCACGCTGCGCATTCACGGCGATGTCGCCGACGCCCATCCCGAATGCGGCAATGGCGTCACCTGGCAGCTCGAAGTGCGTCGCGGTCACAGCAGCGAGGTGCTCGCAAAAGGCGAGACCAAGGGCGCGCAGGTTTTCAACATCGGCCCGTTTGAAAACGTGCGTGTCGAGGCCGGACAAGTTGTCGCGCTCGTCATCGGTCCGCGCGATGGAAACCACGTCTGCGACCTCACCGCCGTGAATGTGACGCTCAGCGATGGTCAGAAGTCTTGGGACCTCGCCAAAGACGTGTCGCCAAACATCCTCGCGGGCAATCCTCACGGCCCGTGGCACTTCCTGAGCCAACCCGCGAGTCTCGAAGCCGCGCCCGATGTGCCTGCGGTGATCGCCGAGTGGCGGAAGAAGCCATCTCCCGATCTTGCGGTGAAGGTGAGGCAGTTTTTGGAGAAGGACTTCCCGCTGAACTCCGCGCTGCTGCGTCCCTTCTTGAATGATCGGCCCGATCAGACGGATCAGACCGATCTCAAAACAAAGACACCATCTGTGGTGGAGCTGAAAATCCCCGCCGCGCTCGCCAACGGCACGGAGTTCGTCGTCACCGGCAAACTGGCCTCGAAAACCGCCGGCAGCGTTCAGATGCAAGTTCTCACCGAGAAGCCGGATGCCTCGAAAAGCCTCGTGGCAGGCAAATCGGAGTCCGCCGTGAAAAACGGCGAGTGGAGCGACAACAACCTCGTCACACAGCACAGCGCTCCGATCATCGTGAATGATGGCAGCGAGGCCCGCAGGCGCTTTGAGGCCGCGTTTGATGAGTTTCGGGCTCTTTTCCCCATCGCGCTGTGCTACACGCGCATCGTGCCGGTAGACGAGGTGGTCACATTGACGCTGTTTTATCGCGAAGATGAGGCTTTGCGCCGTCTCCTACTCTCCGAGGCCGAAACGCGCGAACTCGACCACGCCTGGGACGAGCTGCTGTTTGTCAGCGAGGCACCACTCAAGCAAGTCGATGCTTTCGAGCAGCTCTGGCAGTTCGCCACGCAGGATGCGAAGCCCAGCGCCTTCGAACCGATGCGCGAGCCGATCCTGCAAGCCGCCGCGAAATTCAAAGAGCAGCAAAAAGCCGCTATCGAGCCGCAAAAGGCCGCCGTGCTCGCCTTCGCGGAAAAAGCCTGGCGACGACCGCTCACCGAAAAAGACCAAGCAAGCCTCCGCGCCTTCGATCCGCGTTTGATGCTCGTTCGTGTGCTCACCTCGCCCGCGTTTTTGTATCGCGGAGAGAAAGCACTGGCGAAAACCGGCCCCGTGAGCCCCAACGAGCTCGCCACACGCCTGAGCTACTTTCTTTGGTCATCTGTTCCCGATGACGAACTGCGCTCAGCCAAGGATGTCACCACGCAGATCCCACGCATGCTGAAGAGTGACAAGGTGCGCCGCCTCGCCACGGAGTTCGGCTGCCAATACCTGCACGTCCGCGATGTCGCCACCCTCGACGAAAAGAGCGAGCGCCACTTCCCGACCTTCCTCGACCTCCGTGATGACATGCAGGAGGAAGTCACCCGCTTCTTCATCGACCTCATCCAAAACAACCGAAGCATCCTGAGCCTGCTCGATGCCGACCATACCTTCGTGAATGCGGAACTGGCGAAGCATTACGGCATCGAGACCAAGGGCGACTGGCAACGCATCTCCGGGCTGCACGAAAAAGGTCGCGGC
>CALDGV010000403.1 GCA_937941745.1 uncultured Prosthecobacter sp.
CGACAAACGGCACGCCGTCGCTGGCGATCATCACGCCGGGATGCGCGATGGCCTTTTCCACGTTCGCGTCCTTCATCATGTACATGATCACCCAGCCGCCTTGTTTGCGGTAGCGCTCGAAGCTTTCCTGTGTGAGGTACTCGCCCGTCGCCGTCCACACGATGTCACCATAGCTGATGCGCAGGTTCTCCTGCCAGCCGGGATTGAACATGGCCGACTCCAGCATCGTGGACGCGGCGGTGTAGGGATAGACTTCCGTGGTCAGATCCATGCCTGCGGCGCGGTTTTCATCGATCAATTTCAGCACCTCCGGCACATCGGAGATGCCGCTGCTGCCGACATGCACGATGTGCAGCGCCGCTCCGGACTTTTTCGCCGTGTCGATGGCCTCGCGGATCGGCGCGATGCCAAACGCGCGCGTGTGGACGAACGCGGGCACCTTCCGCTCCGCCGCGATGCGGAACAGCGCCTCGATCTCCTCCGGAGTGGCCGCTGGCGTGTAGTTGATGCCGAATCCGACGCCCAGCGCACCCTCGTCGAGCCCCTCGCGGATCGCCTTGCTCATGCGCTGCATTTCCTCAGGCCCGGCGACCTTGTTCGCTCCAGCGGGTGCCGGAGCGGGGCTTGAGGGTTTTAGGGTGGGGGTTTTGGGTTTCGGATCACTTCTTCAAATCGAAGCGGTCCAAAATCATGACCTTGGTCCAGGCGGCGACGAAGTCGGTGACGAACTTTGTCTGGTTGTCGGCGCTGGCATAGACCTCGGCGATGGCGCGAAGCTGGGAGTTCGAGCCGAAGACGAGATCGACGGAGGTGGCCATCCATTTCATCTGGCCGCTCTTGCGGTCGGTGCCTTCGTAGAAGTGCTCGCAGCGGGGCGAGACCTTCCACTCGGTGTCCATGTCGAGCAGGTGGACGAAGAAGTCGTTCGTCAGAGCACCGCGATTCTTCGTGAGCACGCCGAGGTCTGGGTGGCCGGTGTTCGTGCCGAGCACGCGGAGGCCGCCGACGAGCACGGTCATCTCCGGTGCGGTGAGCGTGAGGAGCTGGGCGCGATCGACGAGATTCTCCGGCGCGGGGCGATCCAGCTCGTGGCCGAGGTAGTTGCGGAAGCCGTCGTGCTTGGGTTCGAGAAAGGCGACGGATTCGACATCGGTCATCTCCTGCGTGGCATCGGTGCGGCCGGGTGTGAAGGGCACTTTCACGTTGTGACCGGCCTTCTTCGCGGCGGCTTCGATGGCGGCATTGCCAGCGAGCACGATCAAATCGGCGAGCGAGACCTTTTTGCCGCCCTTGTTGAAGTCGCCCTGCACTTTTTCCAAAGCGGCGAGCACTTTGGCGAGTTGCGCGGGATTATTGACCTCCCAGTCCTTCATCGGCGCAAGGCGGATGCGGGCACCGTTGGCTCCGCCGCGCTTGTCACTGCCGCGGAAGCTGGCCGCGGAGGCCCAGGCGGTGGCGACGAGTTCGGAGGTGCTGAGGCCGGAGTCGAGGATCTGCGCCTTCAGCTTCGCGATGTCTTGCTCGTTGATGAGTTCGTGATCGACGGCGGGCACGGGGTCCTGCCAGACGAAGGTCTGCTTGGGCACTTCAGGACCGTGATAGCGTGCGAGCGGGCCCATGTCGCGATGCGTGAGCTTGAACCAGGCTTTGGCAAAGGCGTCCTCGAACTCCTTCGGATTCTCGAGGAAGCGTTTGGTGATCTTGGCATACGCGGGGTCCGTTTTCAGCGCGATGTCGGTGGTGAACATCATCGGCGCGTGGCTCTTCGACTTGTCATGCGCATCGGGCACGGTGCCTTTGCCTGCGCCGTTTTTCGGACGCCACTGCTTCGCTCCGGCGGGGCTGGTGGTCAGCTCCCAATCGTAAGCGTAGAGGTTCGAGAGATACATGTGCGACCAGCGGGCCGGAGCGCTGGTCCACGCGCCTTCGAGGCCGCTGGTGATGGTGTCAGCGCCGTTGCCTTTGCCGAATTTGTTCTTCCAACCGAGGCCTTGCTCCTCCAGCGGCGCGGCTTCGGGCTCGGGGCCGACGTTCTTCGCATCGCCTGCGCCGTGCGCTTTGCCAAAGGTGTGACCACCGGCGATGAGCGCGACGGTTTCCTCGTCATTCATCGCCATGCGGGCAAAGGTCTCACGAATGTCCTTCGCGGCGGCGAGCGGGTCGGGATTGCCATTCGGACCTTCGGGATTCACGTAGATGAGGCCCATCTGCACGGCGGCGAGCGGTTTATCCAAAGCACGCTCGTCCTTGTAGCGCTTGTCACCGAGCCAGGTGCTCTCCGGGCCCCAGTAGATGTCCTCCTGCGGCTCCCACACATCCGCGCGGCCACCGGCGAATCCGAGCGTCTGAAAGCCCATCGACTCCAGCGCGACATTGCCGGCGAGAATCATCAAATCGGCCCACGAGATCTTGTTGCCATACTTCTGCTTGATCGGCCAAAGCAGGCGGCGGGCCTTGTCGAGGTTCGCATTGTCCGGCCAGCTATTCAGCGGGGCAAAACGCTGCGTGCCATAGCCCGCGCCACCGCGTCCATCGGTCACGCGATACGTCCCGGCACTGTGCCAGGCCATGCGGATCATGAACGGGCCGTAGTTGCCGTAGTCAGCGGGCCACCAGTCCTGCGAGGTGGTCATGAGCTGCTCCAGATCCTTCTTCAGCGCGGCGTAGTCGAGCTTCTTGAACTCCTCCACGTAGTCGAAGGCCTCGCCCATCGGATTCCCCTTCGGCGAGTTTTGATGAAGGATGCTGAGGTTGAGCTGATTCGGCCACCAGTCGCGATTCGACATGGCGCTGGCGGCGGTGTGGCGGCTGGCTGGGGCGGGTGCGCCCATGACCGGGCATTTGCTGAGGTCTTGCATGGCAGGATCGGCTTTGGCGGCTTGCTTGTCTTGCGCGGAGGCGGACACCACCGGCGTCAGCATCAGCGTGGCAAGCAAGGCCTTGGTTTGGGATGGTTTCATGATGTCAGGTTGGGGTTGGTGGTTTCGATCAGCGGCATCGGGTGATTGCCGCATGGGCAATGTCTTGCCGGAAACCCTGCGATGCATCCAATGCATTGTCTGAATGCTTGCGATGCACGCCGCGCATCGCTACTCTGCGCCATGCGCAACGACCTCAGCCTCCAACTCCTTGACCAGTTCGTGGTGCTCGCCCGCACGAAAAACTTCACCCGCGCCGCCGAAGAACTGCATCTCTCGCAATCCGCGCTGAGTCGCGCGATCCAAAAACTCGAGGACCAGCTCGGCCAGCCGCTGTTTGAACGCAAACCGCGCGAGGTGGTGCTCACCGAACTCGGCGAACTGCTGCTCCAGCGGGCGAAACACATCCTGCAGCTCATGGAGGACACGTTTTCCGAGCTGTCCGAGGCCGGACGCCGTGGACGCATCCGCCTGGGTGCCATCCCCACCATCGCGCCCTACTTTCTGCCGAGCTTGCTGAGCAGCTTCGCGAAAAAGTATCCTGACATCGCCATCATCGTGCAGGAAGACACGACCGAGAACCTCATCAAACGCTGCCATCATGGCGAGATCGACCTCGCCATCCTCGCGCTGCCACTCCTGGCGAAGAATCTGGAGGTCGAGTCGCTCTTCGAAGAGGAACTGCTGCTCGTCGTGCCCGTCGGTCATCCTTTGGCGACCTCCAAAACGCTGCCCATAGACGCGGTGGAGCATTTTCCCTTCGTCATGCTCAACGAAGCGCACTGCCTCACCGACAACATCGCCACCTTCTGCCGTCGCAAGGCCGTGCAGCCCGTCACCGTCGAGCGCACCAGCCAGCTCGCCACCGTGCAGGAGCTCGTCTCGCTCAATCACGGTGTTTCGATCGTGCCGGACATGGCGCGTAAGATCGACACCAGCGAGCACCGCTTCTATCGCTCCTTCACCGGAGAGAAGCCCC
>CALDGV010000404.1 GCA_937941745.1 uncultured Prosthecobacter sp.
CTTGGGGCAGCGTTCTGCCGCCCAGAGGATGCTCACGGTGTCCTCGGTTTCGATTTCCAGCTCGCTGAAATGCCCGCCGTGAGCAACGAGGCGGCTCCATGAGCCGAACAGCCACAGTCCCAGGTCGAGTTCGTGGCTCAGGTCTCGCAGCACGCCGCCGCCCTGAACCTTCGAGGCGGAATAAGTCGTGCGGTAATCACGCCCTGGACGCCAGGTGCTGAGGTGCATGCCGACGTAGAGATGGGCAGACACGGGTTCTTCAGCCTTCAAGACTTCACGCAAGGCCAGGACGGCTGGATGAAATCGCAGGTTGTAGGCCACGCTGATGCGCTGCTGCACCTCCAGCGGCTGTGTTTCATCAGGGCGGCTGAAGAGCGGCTTTTCCACGAGCAGGTCTGCTGTGACACCGAGGTTTTTGAGCTGCCTGAGCGTGGAGTAGTGGTCCGAAGTGGCGTTGGCGATCAGGATTTTCTCCGGGCGGTGGGTCTGAACAGCCGTTTCAATGCTTTCAAAGCACCGCACCTCAGGAAGCCCATGTTTTGTGCAGGCCGCCACATCGCAACCGAGCTCCTGGAGCAGGCCCAGGTGTCGTTTGCCGATGGAACCGAGGCCGATGACGAGAACCCGGATGGGGGGCTGAAGCTGGGAGGCGGCTTCGTTGCTCATGCGTCACTAAGGTCAAAGAGGTCGGCCGTCAGTCCGCCGGGGTTGGGCTTGATCACCAGCTGCCGGTCCTGGCCAAAGACGATGGAGTTGGGGGGGATCACCGCATCCTTGACGTAGCTGTTGGCGGCCAGGATGACGTTGTCGCCGATGACTGAACGGCCGACCACCTTGGAGTTGGAGAGCATCGACACCCGGCTGCCGATCACCGGGTAGGCACCTTTGTTGCCGCCGACTGTCACGCCCTGGGCAAAGAAGAAGAAATTGCCGATCTGCGCCCTGCCAATCACCGCCCCGAGGGGGTGCTCAACACAGAACACCTCGGGGAGATGCACCTGATGGAAGAGATCCACGCCATTCAATGCCCGGTTGAGGTAGTAAACCCGATCTGCCAGGCTGGAAGCACCTTGCCGTGCCAGGGAGTGGCCGAGGTAGTAGAGAAAAATGCAGTACTGGCCAGAGTGGAAGGGGTTGAACCGGCATTGGCCGTCCTTGTGAAAGTATTTGTTGAGGTTCTTCACGAAGCAGCGGCGGCTTCGCTCCAGGGCTGCATCGAGCCCCTGTTCCAAGGCTGCGGCGTCAGCGGAGGGTTCGAACTCAAACAGGCTGCCCAACTGCCTGGCCACAAGGGCAGTGAGCCTCTCCCGCCCGATCTCAAGGAGCATCGGCGGGCTGTCCGGAGTCGAGGCCAGGATTTCAGGCATAGATTTGGGCGATCAGGGACATGGTGGCCACAGCGTCCTCCAGGGTCACCGCCGTGTGGGGTAGTCCGGCCACGGCGCGGACCACCTGCTCTGACTGCCAGCGGAAGCCGGGTTTGTAAAGGCGGTCCCACTCGTGCGGTTCATGCGGGGTGAGCACAAACTGGCCGCGCAGCTGCTCCGCCGCTTTTTCGAGGGGGCGCATTTCCCAGCGCTTGGTGGCCGTGGTGACACTGACCGACCATGGGGAAGGAGCATCCCAGACACCGATGTAGGAGCCGATGTCTCCACTGCTGAAGGTGATCCAGGCGGAGACGGGCGTTTTTGTCACCGGGTTCCAGCGGCCGGAAACCTGGATGTCGGTGATCTCGCCACGGCCCAGCAGCCGCAGGTAGTCGATGCAGTGGATGGAGTTGGCATACATCGCCCGGGAGACGACTTCGGGAGGATGGACGGTGGCAAGGCGCTCGGAATCCTCCTGGCCGCAGACCTGGATGAAACGGCGCCCGGGGTTGGTCGCGAGATCCTCCAGCACCAGTCGTGTCGAGGACATGGCCCGGCGGTTCATGGCCACATAAATTCTGGCACCGAGGCAGTGCGCTTCAGCCAGAAGGTCTTCGGCCTCGCTCATGTCGATGCCCGGAGGCTTCTCCACCAGGATGGCCCAGGGATGAGCCATGCATTCCTGCAGGACGGCACGCACTGAAAGGATGGAGACCGTGACCACGACCAGGTCAGCGCGGGTCTTGGCGTAAAGCTCGGCCACGCTGTCGTGCACGGATTCGATGCCCAGCTCAGCAGCGGCAGCTTCTGCCTTGGCGCGGGAGCGGTTCATGATGCCCGCCAGTTTCACCCCTGGAACATCCCGAAAGGCCTGCACATGCGCTTTGCCCGTCGGGCCCGCACCAATGAAGGCGACAGAGGTCGGTGGTAGGTCGGGGGCGTGCGGGGAGGGAGGCTGGGGATCCATGAAAAACGTGCCGGACGGCTACGGAGCAGGCAGGCGGCGTCAAATCCTCATGCCCAAGGGAAACGGTGGTCATGCCACTCCGGCTGATCCAACGGCACAGGCAGGCTGCCTTTGGCCGCAGAGGCATGTGCGGCTACCAGCGTGCGAACGGAATGCATCGCATCCTGGCCGTTCGGGTAGCCGGATCCTGCGAGCATGTGTTCGATGACCTTCTGCGTGGCGGTTTCCACGTCCGTCATGGCCAGTTTTTCCTCCCAGCCATCCCAGGGCAGGCCGTAGAGGGTCGTAGGTTTGCTGCGATGCTCCTCCTTGCGGCAGTTTACCCGCATTGTTCCTGCAAGCATGTCCACGACCACCTGTCCGTTGCGGCCTGAGTAGCAGAGGAGAAGGCCATGTCCCTGGTCCGACGTGGCCTCAATGTGCAGTCGCTTGCCGGTGACGGTGCGCAAGCGCACAAAGCCAGCACGGTCTTCGAATTCCGGGCCTCGAGGATTGGGGGTGATGTCCGGCGAGAACCAGGCAGTCACTTCCTCCGCCGGACCGGCCATCAGGCGCATCAGCTCGACAAAATGCGTCCCATTCATGGCCAGACCGCAGTTGCCGGCGATCACATGCAGACCGCAGAAGCCGCCCAATGCCTCCGATTCCACGACCTCCCTGGGCCTCATGTACTGGGAGATGAAGCGCATCTGATGATTGATGGCGAGGGTGGTGCCGTGCTTTTCGCAGGTGGCGATCATCCGTTCGCAGTCGACGATGGAGGTCGCCATCGGCTTTTCACAAAGGACGTGGCGGATCCCCATCTCTGCCGCCTGGCAGGTCAGGTCTGCATGGCTGGTGGCCGTAGTGGCGATGCAGACGAGATCCGGCCTGACCTGGCGCAGCATCTCCACGTGATCGGTGAAGCACTGTTCCAAGCTGAGGCCGAGTTCATCACGAGCCGCCTGCAACGAAGGTTCAAGGCCATCAGCCACGGCGCAGAGCTCGAGACCTGCCGCCTGGATGGCTTTGCCGTGCTTGCGGCCCATGCGACCGACTCCGATGACTGCTGCTTTGATCATGATGAGGTGGATGAAATGGAGGGAAGGGTGTCTGCACCCAGTTGTTCCAGCACGTTTTCGGCGATCCAGGTGTGGGTCCGGGCGGTGATGTGATGATCATCTTCACGCAGGATGAAGTCGTAAACGTCTGCTCCTTGGAGGATCATGGAATGCACATCCACGAGGCGTGCCCCTGCGGCATGGCAGGCCCCCTGGATGGCCTCGTTGTAGGCAGCGATCTGCCCGCGCACACCTGGGGAGACTTTTTCAAAAGAGTCCGGAGCCGGGCAGGTGTTGATGCAGAAGACGTGGTCGTAGCCCTTTTTCAGCATCTCCAAGGAGGCTGCATACTCATCGCGGAAAACAGGCAGGCTTGTGCGCACATAGAACCGCTTCAGCACGAGCTTCGTGCGGTTGTTGTGAAGGTATTTGATGATCCGCTTGCGGATGAAGGATGGCAGGCGGCCGATTTTTTCACGGGTGGAGTCGGCCACGGGGCGTGGCGCACAGTCCACAATGCCGGACTGGACGAGGGCGATGAAGCCGGGCTCGCGATAATAGTGCTTGTCGTGGGTGATGCGGGCTTTGAGCGCAGTGATCGTCGTGGCGCCCTCACCGCGGTCCAGCACATCCACAATCATGCCAAGGCGGGCTTCCAGCCGGTCGTGAACCTGCAGCAGGTAGCGTTGCCCGTTGCTCACCACTCCGGGCCGTGGCAGCGAAAGCGAGTCGCCATACAGCGCGATGCGGGTGCGGGGACGAGAGTTCATTGAGGAAACGGGCCGGGCTGAATTAGCGGGCTGCCCTGCTTTGTCCACCGCGAAAGCCCGGCTGCTCCTCTGTGATTGCGCACCTCTTTTTCCGGCCTAGTCTCACGCTTTGCCTTTCCCTTATCCCGTCTTTTTGATACCCCCTCCCCCGCACGCGG
>CALDGV010000405.1 GCA_937941745.1 uncultured Prosthecobacter sp.
AAGCCGGGCCTGTCCAGGTCGCCATCCGCCCTGCCAGCAGGGTCAGGCGTGACCTGAGGCATGGCTGCTGGCTGGGTGGCATCCCAGCCGCCGCCGATCGCCTTGATGAGGCTGACGGTGGCCGTGAGACGCTGGCCGGAGGTCTGAATGGCCGCCCGTTGAACGCTCAGCACGGTGCGGTTGGCCTCGATGACATCCAGATAAGGGCTCGTGCCGGCTTCGTAGCGGGTCTTGGCCAGCTGCGCGGCCTTTTCCGCGCTGCCTCTGGCCCGCTGCTGGGCGCCTGCCTGGGAGCTGTAGTTTTTGATCTGGGACAGGCTTGTTTCCACATCAGCCACAGCGGCAAGAAAGGCCTGACGGTAGCCGGCGAGGGCTTCGTCGTGGATCGATTTCGAGCGCGAGAGGTTGAAGCGGTTTTTGTTGCCGGAAAAAAGCGGGATGCTGAGCTTCGGGCCGTAGGTCCAGAGGACGGAGGCGGGTTCTAGAAGAAGGTCGATGTCACCACTCTGGAAGCCGCCGTTGCCCATCAGTTTGAGGCTTGGGAAGAACTGCGCCTTCGCCACGCCAATCTTGGCCGTGGCTGCGGCCAGCTGGCGCTCGGCCTGGGAGATGTCCGGGCGGCGCTCGAGAAGGTCGGTGGGCACGCCGCCAGCCACGGCGGGAGGGCTGCGCAGTTCGCTGGCGTTCACTGGCAGGTGAAATGAGGCTGCGCTGGCACCGATGAGGATGGCAAGGACGTTCTCCAACTGATCCCGGCGCGCCTGGAGGGCGGAAATTTCTGCCTCGGCACTGGCGACTTCGGTGGCGGACTGCGCCTCTTCAAGCTCACTGCCAGCTCCCGCCAGCACTCGGGCCTTGGCGATCTTGAGCGCCTCGCTTCGCCAGCTGACTGCTTCCCTGACCACGCGCATTTCGGCATCAAGCGCACGGATCTGGAAGTAGGAGGAAGCCACTTCAGCCTGGATTCCAAGAAGCACATTATGCACTGCATCCGCCGCAGCTTCGGCATTGGCGCGGTCAGCCTCAATGCCTCGGCGAATCTTGCCCCAGAGGTCAATCTCCCAGGAGAAGTCGAGCAGCGTGTTGATGGCGGGCCCGTCGTAGCGCATGCCATTGATGGGGAACGGCGACGGCATGTTTCCGGAGGTCCGTTGATGGTCGAAGCTCATCGGTGCGCCCAGGGTGGGAAGGAGGTCTCCGCGAGTGATGCGGGCGGTGGCGCGGGCTTGATCAAAGCGGGCGATGGCGGCTTTCAGCTCCTGATTGTTCGCCGTGGCCTTGGATTCGAGCTCGTTCAGCTTGGTATCACGGAAGATCTTCCACCATTCCCCCTTGGGCAGGTGGGAGGAAGGATTGGCCGAACGCCAGGTGACGTCCTTGAACTTGGGCGGGGCCTCGGTGGCCGGGCGTTCATAGTTCGGGCCCACTTGGGCGACGGCCGTGCCGGTCAGGATGACGAAGAGGAAAGAGCGCATGGGAGGTATCAATGAGGTTGGGCGTGGGCAGCAGCCTTCTTCCGCTTATGGCCGAGCATGACGAGGACGTAAAACACCGGTGTGAGGAAGAGGCCGAGGAAGGTCACGCCGATCATGCCGCTGAAGACGGCCGTTCCCATGGCGCGGCGCATCTCAGCACCGGCACCCGTTGAGATGACCAGCGGATAAACCCCGGCGATGAAGGCGATGGAGGTCATCAAGATGGGGCGCAGACGCAGGCGGCAGGCTTCCAGAGCGGATTCCAGCGGGGTTTTGCCGTGGTCGTAGCTCTCCTTGGCAAACTCGACGATGAGGATGGCATTCTTACAGGCCAGGCCGATGAGCACGATGAAGCCGATCTGGGTGAAGATGTTGTTGTCACCACCCGTGAGATGCACGCCGATGAGGGCGAAAAGCAGGCAGAGCGGCACGATGAGGATGATGGCGAGCGGCAGACGGAGGCTTTCATACTGCGCGGCCAGCACCATGAAGACGAGCAGGATGCAGAGCGGGTAGATGTAGATGGCCGTGTTGCCTGCGATGATCTTTTGGTAGGTCAGATCGGTCCACTCAAACTCGAAACCGGCGGGCAGCACGTCCTTGGCGAGCTTTGAGATGAGGTCCTCGGCCTGGCCTGAGCTCAGCGGTGGCAGCGGAGCACCGTTGAAGTCAGCGGCGAGGTAGCCGTTGTAGTGCGTGACGCGGTCGGGGCCAAAGCTCTCCTTCACCTGCACGAGCGAGCCAATGGGCACCATCTCGCCGGCCATGTTCCGCGTCTTGAGCTTGGTGATGTCGCTCGTCTCATCGCGGAACTGCTGCTCCGCCTGTGCCACGACCTGGTAGGTGCGGCCGAAGCGGTTGAAGTCATTCACATAAAGGCTGCCCAGGTTGACCTGCAGCGTCTCGAAGAGGTTGGCCAGCGGCACACCCTGCACCTTGGCTTTCTCGCGGTCCACATCAGCTTCGAGCTGCGGCACGTTCACTGTGTAGCCGGAATAGACCTGCGTGAGCTTCTGCGTGCCATACGAGGCTCCGACGAGCTGCTGCGTGGCCTGATAAAGCGCCGCGTAGCCCTGGTTCGCACGGTCTTCCACCATCAGCTTGAAGCCGCCGGTGGAGCCGATGCCGTTCACTGGCGGCGGCGGGAAGACCATCACCATGGCATCCTGGATGGCCATGAACTTGCCATTCAGCGCGCCAGCGATGGCTCCCCCGCTCAAATCGGGCGTGGTGCGCTTTTCGAAGTCCTCCAGACCCACAAACACGATGCCGGCATTCGGGCTGATCGTGAAGCCCTGGATGCTCAGGCCGGGAAATGCGATGGCGTCCTTCACGCCCGGATGATCGAGGGCGATCTGCGACATGCGGCGCATGACATCATCCGTGCGGTCGAGCGAGGAACCTTCAGGCAGCTGGGCAAAGCCCACGAGGTATTGCTTGTCCTGTCCGGGCACAAAGCCATCTGGCACGATTTGGAAGCCCTTCATCGTGGCCCACACGAGGCCGCCGTAGAGCAGCAGGGCGATGAAGCTGAGGCGGATCGTGCGCTTCACGATGCCGACATACACGTTCGACGACCAGTCGAAGAAGCGGTTGAAGGGCCGGAAGAACCAGCCAAGCAGCAGGTCCATGGCCTTCGTAAGGAGGTCTTTTTTGTCGTGGTGGCCTTTCAGCAGCAGGGCGGACAGCGCGGGTGAGAGCGTGAGCGAGTTGAAGGCCGAGATGACCGTCGAGATGGCGATGGTGACGGCGAACTGCTTGTAAAACTGCCCGCTGAGGCCGCTGATGAACGCGGTGGGGATGAAGACGGCGCAGAGCACCAGCGCGGTGGCGATGATCGGGCCGGTGACCTCCTTCATCGCCTGTTTGGTGGCTTCCAGCGGCTTCAAGCCGTTGCGGATGTTTCGTTCGACGTTCTCGACGACGACGATGGCGTCATCCACGACGATGCCGATGGCCAGCACGAGGCCGAAAAGGCTCAGGTTGTTGATCGAGAAGCCAAGCGCGTGCATCACGGCAAACGTGCCCACAAGCGACACCGGCACTGCGGCAAGCGGGATGATCGACGCACGCCAGGTCTGCAGGAAGATCACCACCACCAGCACGACGAGCAGCACCGCCTCGATCAGGGTGTGAATGACGGCATCAATTGATTTCCGAACGAAAACCGTAGGATCGTAGGCGATGGCATAATCGACTCCTTCCGGCATTTTCTTCTTCAGTTCCTCCATGCGTGCCCGCACCGCCTCGGACACGGCGAGCGCGTTCGCGCCAGGAAGCTGGAACACCCCCATGCCGACAGCCTTCTTGTTGTTCAGCAGGCTGCGCAGGGTGTAATCGCCAGAGCCCATTTCCGCACGTGCCACGTCCTTCAGGCGCAGTTTTTCGCCAAGGGGGCCGGTTTTGACAATAATCTGCTCAAACTCCTCCTCGCTCACGAGACGGCCTTTCGCATTCACGGTGAGTTCAAAGGGTGCACCTTTGACCGGCTGCTGGCCAATGGTGCCCGCAGCAACCTGGATGTTCTGCTCGCGGATGGCGTTCACGATGTCGCTGGAGGTCAGGCCACGTGCGGCGGCCTTGTCGGGATCGATCCAGATGCGCATCGCATAGTCGCCGCCGCCAAAGATGTTCACCTGGCCGACACCGGAGAGCCGTGAGAGCTCGTCCTTCACATTCAGCGTGGCGTAGTTGCGCAGGTAGATCTCGTCGTAGCGGTCATT
>CALDGV010000406.1 GCA_937941745.1 uncultured Prosthecobacter sp.
AAGGGCTTGCGTCATGCAGCCCCGGAGTGCCGAGCTTCGGCGAGGCTCTCCGGGGCCCCCGCACCAAGGACGACCCTCATCCGACCAAGAACCGCCACGCGGTTCCGTCAGGATCGGCGGGGGGTGTTGGCGTCGCCGCGACGGAACCCTTTCCGGGTTCCTTCTGAAAAGGTGGGCTGGGGACGGTTGGACCCAGGGTAGCCTGCTGGCGGCATGCCGGTTCTTTTCGCAGGCCTCCGCATCAGCTGCTGGCAGGCACAGCCTCGGCATTAAGAAGCCAGGGCTTCGAGCTGCGCTTCCAGCCTGGGCAGTCCATGCTGCACCACATCCCAGACAATCGCCAGATCCACGCCCGCGTAATCATGCACGATGCGGTTTCTCATGCCTGCCAGCTGCTGCCACGGCAGGCCAGGATGAGCCGCCTTGAAGGCTTCAGGCACCTGCTTGGAGGCCTCGCCGATGATCTCCACATTCCTCACCACGGCATCGCAGGTGCGCTCGTCCTCCAGAAAGGCATCATAATCCATGCCCGCCACCTAGCGACGGATGCGGGAGATGGACTCCAGCATGTCCGCGATGAGCAGGCTGGCTTCACGCTTCGACACAGATGGCCTCCTCCTCGATGATTTTTCTCAGCGCAGGCTTGAGCGCACGGCGGGAAACAAGGTCCACCTTCCGGCCCAGGGCGGCCTCCAGCCGGTCCGCCAGCGTCACAAACTCCAGGCCGATGCTGCCATCCACATCCACCAGCAGATCCACATCACTCTCCGGCCCGGCCTCCCCACGCACGGTGGAGCCAAACAAGGCCAAGCTGTGCAACGGGAACTCCCGTCGCAATCCAGGCATCAGCGCCCGCAGCGAGCCGAGCACGGATTCAGCATCAGGAGACAGGGTTGGCATAACTTAGACTAACACCCAGCCAATGATCTGCAAAGGTGGAAGATCACAACTCTCGACGAGCAGCCTCAGGTGATGAGGGGAGCGTTTCGCCGCCGAGACGGAACCCTTTCTGGGTTCCCTCCGATCAGGCGGGAGAGGGGACGGTTTGACCCAGGGTAGCCTGCTGACGCAGGCAACCCTGGGCTGGAAGACGGAAGGCCTTTGGCCTTCAGGGCGGGAACTCCACGACGTGGTTGGTTGGGAAATCTTCACGAGCCTCGATCCTCCAGTCTCTTCTCAATGCCATCACGCAGGGTGCCAAAAACGCGATGGGCCAGGAACCTGAACAGGAGGTTGAAGCCGATGTAGCCCAGCACCGCGACTCCGATGCCGCTCCAGCTGTTCTGCCTGCGGGCCTCAGCCTGGAGCGCATCATCGACCTCGATGCGGCTGGGCATGAGGGTGAGCCAGAGAATGGCTGTGACGACGAAGGCCAGCCCGTTGCTGATCCAGAACACCCGATTGGCACGGAGGTCGTGCCAGTTGGCATACAGGTAGCCCGGCACCCAGCAGCCCAGGACAAGCACTGCCGTGAGGGTTCCGGTAAAACGGGTCAGCGGCGCCGTCGCCGCCCAGGCTACGAGCGCGGCCAGAAGCAGGTAGGAGGCCGCCAGGGCCAGGCGGGCTTTTGAGGAGCGGGTTCCGGTTTGTTCCATGAGGCGTCTCCGCATCCAAAAGGACTTCACGGATCTTGGCAAGCCTTGCCGCCATCCTCATGGCCATGCGACGGGAGCCGTTCCGTCCCCAAAGGCTAGGGCGAGGGCGGCGTCCCGTTGGGCGGGGTCCACGCTGGCGGTCGTTTGGAGGCCGAAAAAGACGGCCATCATCAAGGGAATGACGGGCGCAGGAACGGGGCGGAACAGTTTGAGGCAGCTCTTGCGAAGGCTCCAGCCGCGCTGGACGACCAGGATGGCCGCCAGGTCCCCCGATGCGGTGGTGACCACGGCGTAGGGTGTGACGGTCAGGAGGGTCGAGGGGAGTTCCGAATGGTAAACCACCCACTTTTCTCCTGCGAAGTCGATGAGCTGCAGCACCCGGCAGGGCTCCTTGTTGGTGAAGACGAAACCGATGTTGGGGAAGTGGTGAATCCTTCCCACATGGCGGCCTTCGCTGCGGAGCTCATAAAGCTGGTGCCGGGGTGAGAGGAGGCCCGTGACAAACCCGTCCACGTAGTGCAGGGCCACTTCCGGCTCCTCCGAGATGAGCTGATAGAGGGGGTTTTGCCCCCAGGGGATTTTCACGAAGACCTGCCGGTGGTCTTCCTGACCGCGCGCATGCCCGGCGAGAGCCCTTCCGCCGAGGCTGAGCCGGAGGCTTTCGCCAAAGAGGAAGTCGTAGTCATCGAACACCTGGGTGATCATCCCGGCGGGGCGGTCGATCTGCGCCCGGCTCAGGTGAGCCAGCACGTGCGGCAGGGTGGTTTCTTGGCGGATTTCCATCGGGACACCGAAGCCGGTCTTTGCGCCCGCGCAATCGGCTGACTCGGTGCCTGGACCGCGCCGTGAGGCCCGGCGTGCGGCGGGCGGTCATTTTCGTCGAGATTCGGGTTTCCTGCGGGGGCGGAGTTGCTAGAAAAGGGCTGGGCCGTGTCTGCCGCCCGTAACTTTCCCTCATCTGTGAAAAAGAAGAATTCCAAGTCCATCCACGTGCTGATCGCCTGCGGCGGCACGGGAGGCCATTTGTTTCCTGGCATCGCCGTCGCGGAGGTGCTGAATGCCCGCGGGCATGATGTGACGCTGCTGATCAGCGAGAAGAAGATCGACTCCATCGCGGCCTCGGGCCACAAGGAGCTGCGGTTTGAGAAGATGCCGTTCCTGGCGATGCCGAAGCCGTGGTCGCCGAAGATGATCGGCTTTCTGGCGGGGCTGTGGAAGGGGCTGAAGCAGTGCCGGAAGATCATCCGGGAGCATGAGGTGAGCGTGGTGCTGGGGATGGGGGGCTTCACCTCGTTTGCGCCGCTGCTGGCGGGCCGGAAGGAGAAGTGCCGGACGCTGATCCATGAGAGCAACGCGATTCCGGGGAAGGCGAACCGGCTGAACGCCCGCTATGCGGACGTGGTGCTGTGCGGGCTGGAGGCCTGCAAGGAGCACTTTCCCAAGCACGGGGATGTGCGCGTGGTGGGCACGCCGATCCGCAGCACGATGCGGGAGGCGACGAAGGAGGACCCGCATGCGTTCTTCAAGCTGGACCCGAAGAAGAAGACGCTGCTGATCATGGGCGGCAGCCAGGGTGCGCGCGGTGTGAACCGGGTGGTGGGGATGACGCTGGAGCAGTTTGAGAAGATGGGCATCCAGGTGCTGCACATCGCTGGCCCGACAGACTATGAGGAGGTGCGCGACGTGTATGCGAAGCATCCGATGCTGCCGCAGCATGTGGCGGCCTTCTGCCACCGGATGGACCTGGCCTACCGCGTGGCGGACTTGGCGATCGCACGCAGCGGGGCTTCCTCGATGTCGGAGCTGGCCTACTTTGGCGTGCCGAGCCTGCTGGTGCCCTACCCTTTTGCCGCGGAGGATCATCAGACGCGGAATGCGGAGATCTTTGATGCCGCCGGGGCGGCCCGGATGCTGCCGGAGAAGGACCTGAATGCGGACGTGCTGGCGGATGCGGTGCGCGCCGTGCTGATGGACCCGAAGAAGGCGGAGGCGATGAAGCGCGCGGCGACGAAGGTGTCGGTGCGCCATTCAGCGGAGAAGATCGCGGACCTGCTGGTGAAGTGAGCTCCGGGCGGCAAGCTGCAGGCTGAAGGACCGCTGCTGGAACCTGAAACCTGGAGCGGTGAAACCGCCGCTCAGAGGCGCACGGGGACCTGGTGCTGCTGGAGGAAGCGCTTCACATCGCCGACGGTGTATTCACCGAAGTGGAAGATGCTGGCGGCGAGGACGGCATCGGCCTTGCCGGCGCTGAGCACATCGGCCATGTGCTGGAGGTTGCCGGCGCCACCGCTGGCAATGACGGGGATGCTGACGGCCTCGCTGACGGCGCGGGTGAGGGCGATGTCATACCCGGCCTTGGTGCCATCGGCGTCCATGCTGGTGAGGAGGATCTCCCCGGCGCCGCGGCGGCAGACTTCGGCGGCCCATTCGACGGCATCGAGCGGGGTGGGATTGCGGCCGCCATGGGTGTAAACGGTCCAGGAGCCGCGCTCGTTGCGCTTGGCATCAATGGCGACGACGAGGCACTGGCAGCCGAAGGCTTCAGCAGCGGCATCAATGACCTCGGGAGTCTTTACGGCGGCGGTGTTGATGCCGACCTTGTCGG
>CALDGV010000407.1 GCA_937941745.1 uncultured Prosthecobacter sp.
GCAGCTCAATCAATCTTAATTTTCATAATTTTCATCAATTATGAACTAGAATCATATCAAATTTGAGACGACGAAAAAACGCTCCTGCAAAGCTACCAACTCCGAGCCAGCTCAGGCCTCCACGAGGACACCGTCTTTCATGCTGAGAACCCGGTCACAGCGCCGAGCCGCCTCCGGGCTATGCGTGACCATCAGAAGTGCCGCATTGGTTTCCCGCACCACTTCAGCCAGAAGGTCCAGCACTTCGTCACCCGTGCGTGAGTCCAGGTTCCCCGTAGGCTCATCCGCCAGCAAGACAGACGGCCGGTGCACCACGGCACGGGCGATCGCAGTGCGCTGCATTTCCCCGCCGGAAAGCTCCGAAGGCAAGGCCTGAGAGCGGTGCTGGACTCCCATGCGCTCCAAAAGCCCGCGAACCCGGGCTTCGCGTTCCGAGAGCGGCAGCCCGAGAAGCTGCAGGGGCAGCTCGACATTTTCGGCCACGGTCAGAGTCGGCAGCAGGTGAAAAAACTGGAAGACCATGCCGATCTTCTCACGGCGCACCCTGGCCAGTTCCTCAGCATCCAGTAATTGAACCTCCGAGCCAGCCAGCAGCACCTGCCCACCATCCCCATGATCCACCCCGCTGATGCAGTTGAGCAGGGTAGTCTTGCCACTGCCGGAAGGCCCGATCAGCGCGGTGCGCTCCCCCGCGGTCAGTTGAAAAGAGACGTCCCGCAGGATCGGGCGGCCAGCATACGATTTCGTGAGAGAAAGAACCTGCAGCGCGGGAAAAGACATGGGGACATGCAATTACGCCGCAAACGAGCCTGAAGAGAGTGGAATTCCAGTTTGCCTGCCCGGGTCCGCTCTCTCCAATGGCAGCCCTTCAACCACACCTCTATGAAAAAAGTCGGCATCGGAATCATTGGCGGCGGCCTCATGGGCCGGGAAATGGCCAGCGCGTTCATGCGCTGGTGCGCTTTGACAGACGTGAGCGTTCAGCCGGAGCTGGTCGCTGTGGCCGACCTGGTGGAGCCTGTGCGCGAGTGGTTCCGCCGCATCCCCAGCTGCACGCAGATCACCGCCGACTACCACGAACTGCTCGCCAACCCAGCGGTCGAGGTGGTCTATGTCGCCGTGCCGCACAACCTGCACGAAAAGATCTACCTCGATGTGCTCGCCGCCGGCAAAGACCTCTTCGCCGAGAAGCCTTTTGGCATCGATCTTGCCTCATCGCGCACCATCCTCGCAGCCTGCCAGTCCTCGGGCCGCTTTGTGCGCTGCTCTTCGGAGTTCCCCTTCTTCCCAGGAGCCCAGCGCGTCATCGCTGCCGCCACTTCCGGCAAAATCGGCCGCATTTTGGAAATCCGCTCCGGATTCCACCACAGCAGTGACCTCGACGCCACGAAACCCGCCAACTGGAAGCGCCTTTCCAAGACCTGCGGCGAGATCGGCGTCTTGGGGGACCTCGGCATGCATGCCTGCCACATTCCTCTGCGGTGTGGATGGCGCCCCACGCATCTGATTGCCCAGCTTCAGAAAGGCTACCCCGAGCGGCCTGATGGCAAGGGCGGCATGGCGGCCTGCGACACTTGGGACAACGCCCTGCTGCATTGCTGGACCCAGATCGCTGGGCATGAAGTGCCTCTGCGCCTGGAAATGAAGCGCCTCGCCCCAGGAGAAACCAACACCTGGTTCCTCGAAGTGCTCGGCACCGAGGGCGGTGCGCGCTACTCCACCAAGGAACCGAAAACCCTGTGGGTCTTTGAAGGCGGCAAGGAGCAGTACTGGAAGCAGACCGACCTTGGCTTTGCCATGCCCTTCAAGACGGTCACCGGCGGCATTTTCGAACCAGGATTCCCCGATCTCATGCAGCAGATGTGGGCCGCCTACCTCATGGAACGTGAAGGCCAGCTCGACGGTCGCTTTGGCTGTGCCACCCCGGAGGAAGCCGTCGCCACCCAGGAGATCTTCGCCGCAGCCCTGGAAAGCCAGCGCACGCGCCAAGTCATTGCCCTGTGATGCATTCAGCCCTGCCTGTCAGCAGTGCTCCCGCCCGGATTCGAACCGAGAACCAAGGGATTATGAGTCCCCTGCTCTAACCGTTGAGCTACAGGAGCGGTGCTGATGGGGCGGCGAGTATGGGCAGTGCCCGCACGACACGCAACGCGTGTTTTGCGTTGGCACGTTTTCCATTCCCGCCCATGGGTGGCAGTCCATGAAAATCCTGGTCACCGGCAAAGGCGGGCGTGAGCACGCCCTCATCACAGCACTGAGCGAATCTCCCGAGAAGCACGAAATCTTCGCCTACCCGGGCAGCGATGCGATCGCCGCCCTCGCCACCCGTGTGGATGTGCCGACCCTGCCCGACCTGATTGCCTGGATGAAGGCCAACGCCATCGACCTCTGCGTGGCCGGGGAGGAGGCCTGGCTGGTGAAGGATCGCGGTCTGGCCAACCTCTGTGAAGAAGCTGGCATTCCCTGCTGGGGGCCATTCAAGGAGGCCGCCCAGCTCGAAGCCTCCAAGGCCTTCGCCAAGCACTTCCTCAAACGTCACCACATTCCCACCGCCTCCTACACCGTGTGCACGACAGCTGACGAGGCGCGCGCTGCGCTGACTGAGTTCCCGATCGTGCTCAAGTTCGACGGCCTTGCCGCCGGCAAAGGAGTGGCGGTCTGCCCCAACCGTGAAGAGGCCGAAGCCTTCATCAGCGAAGTGATGGACAAGCGCGTGTTTGGCGCCGGCAACCTCGTGGTTGAGACCTGCCTCATCGGACCGGAGCTTTCGGTCTTTGCCTCTGTCTGCGACGACCAGTACCACATCCTGATGCCGGCCCGCGATTACAAGCGCATCCGTGATAATGATCAGGGGCCGAACACAGGTGGCATGGGAGCTGTGGCCAGTCGGGAGATCGTGTCGGCAGAGGTGCTCTCCCAGATCGAGCGCGAAATCGTCCAGCCCACGGTTCAGGGACTGATCAAGGATGGCCTCCGCTACCGTGGCTTCCTTTATTTCGGGCTCATGCTGACGTCCAAAGGACCGCACGTGATTGAATACAACTGCCGGTTTGGCGATCCCGAAGCCGAGGCCGTGATGCCCATGGTCCGTGGCGACTTTGCCAGCTATGTCTTCACAGCGGCCAAGGGCACGCTGAAGCCTGAGCTGCTGCACTTTGCCGAAGGCTGGAGCATCTGCGTGATCTCGGCCTCGGCCGGCTATCCTGCCAGCTCACGGAACGGCGATGTGATCAGCGGCCTGGAAGATGTGCAGGGCGCACGCGTGTACCATTGCGGCACACGCAAGAATGCTGCTGGCGACTTTGAAACCAACGGCGGCCGGGTGCTCGCCATCGTGGCCCAGGCTGTCACACGCAGCGCTGCCAGGGACAAAGCCTATGCCGAGTGTGCCAAGGTTAGTTTCGATGGCCTTCAGCGCCGCAGTGACATTGGCCAGATGCACTTCGAATAGGCATCCTCCCGCCTTCTGACTTACAAAAAGAAAGCTGGCGGTGGTATCCATGCCACCGCCAGCCCAACAGCCGGATCAGCCAGAAAGCACACTTGCAGTCGTGCTCAGTGACTTGTTCCGACCAAGTCATCAACGTCAGGACTGTGGCTTGCAAACCATGCCATGGATTAACCCTACGAAGAGCTCGAACAGTCATAATTGGGTTAACCCCCAATGAAACTCATAAGAGAGAGATTGACGTGCTTTATTGGTTCAATGTCCTACCCCCCACCAACCAGCGCCCCCAGGCATGCCACGGGGCTTCAGCCACCGTCGGCTGACATCGGCTGGCGGAAGTGGATCGAATGGCTGAAGAAGAGCATTCAGTCACACACCAGCGAACCTTCTTCCGGCACAGCGGACGTCGCCTCCATTCCAGGCGGAGTACTGGCCTTACGCCCCCTGTTGGAAACCATGTGCTCGGTCCTCGGGGCCAAGAATGCCTGGCTGGTCCTGCGTCATGGCGACCAGCAGAAGGCCATTCTGAGCGTGCATCCTGACGCAGAGGTCGAGCAAAAGGTCGCTGAAAGGGTGGCGGAACAAGCAAGGACTCAGCCTGCTTTCCAGCACTGCCAGACTTCCTTCGCTGGTGGCAGCCTCATTTCATCCGACCTGATGGCGGCCTCCCAGGATGGCCATGAATTCCTGCTCGGCATCTGGGTGGACGGCCCCGTGGAATTCACCAGCACCCACTGGGGTGTTTTGGAGGGCTTCCGCTGCAGCTTGCACGCTCTGGCAGCACACCTGCCACCCCTCACCGTGACCCGACGCTCACCTGCCCTGACAGACATGGTGGTGGCTTGCGCCTGCTGCGACCGTGTGGAAGGTCCGGAAGACAGCCACTGGATGGACTGGAAGGACGCGCTGCACCTCCAGCATCACAAACAAATATCGCACACCATCTGCCAGGAATGCGCGCTGAAGCTGTATAATTTCAACCCCGAAGAATGTGATCCAAGTGCAAAACAGTCTGACACAAAACCTGTAGTTTAAGTAGATGTCCCAGAACCCCACCCCCACAGCAAGAAAGATCGGCCTCGTCGAGGACGACACCATCATTCGCACCTACCTCAGCGCCCTTCTTCAAAGCCAGCCGGGCGTCGTTTCTGTCCACAGCTGGGAGACTGCAGATGCCTTTTTGGCAGACAGCGCCCAGAATACCGAGCCGGACCTCCTTCTGGTGGACCTGAACCTCCCCGGCATGAGTGGCATTGAGCTGATCAAGCACCTTCACTCCCATCGTCCGGACCTGCCATGCATCGTCCTGACCGCCTCCAATCAGATCAAGGATGTGTTTGATTCGATCCGCAGCGGCGCCTGTGGCTATCTCGTCAAGGAAAGCGGCCCCGAAGAACTGCTGAACAGCATCCGCAACGTGGTGCAGGATGGCATGACATTGAGCCCGGTCGTGGCCAAGATGCTGGTGGAAGAACTGGTCAAAGGCAATGTGCCGCGTCCGGTCGCCGATCCCGTGAGCTCCCTGAGCCGTCTCACCGAGCGGGAACAGGAGGTGCTTTCCACCATGTCACGTCTAGGCAATGCCAAGGATGTGGCCGCCCACCTGGGATTGAGCCACGAGACCGTGCGTGTGCACATGAAGAAGATCTACTCCAAGCTTCACGTGCGCTCCAAAACGGAAGCGATCGCCGTCCTGGCCATGGCCAACAACGGCGGAGCCCCGGCCGGCGCCCAGTGAGGGACGCCGGGGGCTCTCATGCTGAAAGCGAAGCCTGGAACAGGGTCACAGCCTCCTGGACCCGCTGTTCCAGCGCTTCGACGAGATCACGCACCGGCTTGCCCTCTGAAGCAGAGGCTTCCAGATTCCGGCAAACGGCGACCAAGTCATCCAGACCGAAGACGGAACAGGACCCGCGCAGCGCATGGGCACCCTTCCGAATGGCATCCAGATCCTGCGTGACCAGAGCCTCCTGGATACGCTCGAGGCGCTGAGGAGATTCCTTCAGCCAGATCTGCAGCAATTGCTCGAAAGCCGGCCTGCCCACCTGCTCGATGAGCTGCTTGGCCGACTTGCGGAAAGCCTCCTGCCAGGTGCTGGAAGGCTTGATCTGGCGTTCTTGATGATGACGTGCCAGGACCGCTGAAAGCGCGGAAGCCTGGAAGGGCTTGGAAAGGTAGTCATCCATGCCTACGGCAAGGCAGCGGCTCCGCTCCTCAGGCAGGGCATAGGCAGTCATGGCCACGATCAGACAGGGCCTCTTGCCCGGAGGCCGGGCAGCCTCCAGCGCGCGAATCCTCCGGGTGGCCTCATAGCCATCCATCAGTGGCATCTGGCAGTCCATCAGCACCACATCGAATTCCTGTTCTTCGAACATCTTCACCGCCTCCTGGCCATTCGGGGCATGCACCGAGACGCAGCCCATCCTTTCAAGAAGCAGCTCCACCAGCCGTGAATTGACCGCATTGTCCTCCGCCACCAGCACCCGCAGCCCCAGGTTCTCCTGGATGGCGGAGTCCGCGTCTTTTTGGGACTGGGCCTGTTCCGTCGCCCCGACCAGGGCCTGCCGCACAACACGACGGGACAGCGGACGCTTCAAGACCTCATGCAAAGCTGTCGAACTGACCTCATGGGGAGCCGGATGAGTGAGGATCAGCCGGAACGCGGAGGCTCCAGAGCGAAGGCCAAGGGCATTCCAAGCCGCATCCACCTCGGGAGTCAGCAGACGACCATCCAGGAAGAGGGCCGCAGGGGTCGGGAGAGAGGTCTTCAGGGCCTGGGCCAGAGAATCTGCATCCGCAAACTCCTGAATCTGGGTGCCGTCATCCGGCAGCGCAGCACGCAACGCCTCGCGGACCTCAGGCAGGCTGTCAGCAAGGCCGATCCAGGCCATTCTGGGGCCCGTGCTGGCAGGTGTGGCAAACGATGCGCCATCCTCGGTGAGGCACGGCATGCGGAACCAGAAGCGGGAGCCTTCTCCAAACTGGCTTTCCAGGCCAATCTCCCCCTGCATCAGGGCCACAAGCTTTTTACAGATCACCAGCCCGAGGCCGGTGCCCCCGTAACGGCGTGACTGCGAGGAATCCACCTGGCTGAAAGGCTTGAACAGCCGCTCCTGATCCTCGGGACGCAGGCCGATCCCGGTGTCCTGCACGCTGAATTCGATGTCATCGCCCACACGCTGCACGCGCACCACCACCTTGCCATGCTCGGTGAATTTGACGGCGTTGCCCGCCAGGTTCAGCAGCACCTGCCGAAGCCTTCCGGCATCTCCAGAAATGGCCTCAGGCAGGGATGGATCCAGGATGGTGACCAGTTCGATGTGCTTGGTGGCAGCCTGCTGGCCCAGCAGTGCCGCCACACCATCCACCAGATCCTCCAGCACCACCGTCTGCGATCTCACTTCCACCTGGCCAGCCTCGATTTTGGCGAAGTCCAGGATGTCATCCATGATGGTGACGAGCGCCTTGCCGCTCTGCCGCACGGCATCCAGCATTTCCAGCTGCTCGACAAACAGCGGCGTGTCCCGCAGCAGTCCCGCCATGCCCAGGATGCCATTCATCGGGGTGCGGATTTCATGGCTGATCATGGCCAGGAACTCGTTTTTGGCACGGTTGGCCTCCTCGGCGCGGTCCCGGGCCGTGCGCAGCTCCTCCTCGATCTGGCGGCGGCGCTCAGCCTCCCGGCGGCCCACGATCATGCTGCTCACGGCAGCCGTGAAGGGATCCAGCTCGCTCACCTGAACCTGCTGGTAGCCGCCCGCCCGGTTGGCCAGACCAATCAGGCCCACCATCTCCAGACCGTTGAAAACTGGGATGCCCAGGAAGCAGTGCAGCGGCGGATGGCCCGGCGGCAGTCCGCCGCTTCGTGGGTCCGTGGCAGCTTCGTTGCTGATCACCACCTCCCCGCTGACCATCGCCCAGCCAAAGAGGGTCTTCAGATTGCGAAACTCCAGACCTGCCGGACCTCGGGACTTCAACAGGGCACGGCTCTCCTCATTCCAGGAGATGTCGGAAAGGGCGTAAGACCGCAGGTAAGGTGCTCCGGCTTCATCCCGCAGGACCTCGCCAATGAAGCCAAAGCTGCTGCCCGTGGTGCTGACGGCGATGTCGAGCATGTCGGCAAAAACCGGCACCGGGTCCTGGCTGGTGATGAACATTTCCTGCGCCGAACGCAGGCGGTTCAGCAGCTCCGCACGGCGCTGCGCCGCCGCATCCGCCTGCCTGCGGATGTGGATGTCCATCTGCGTGCCGATCATGCGCAGCGGCTTGCCCTCCTTGGTGTGGGAGACGACACGCCCCACATCCTGCACCCACTTCCAGGTGCCGTCTTTGAAGCGGAGCCGGTGCTCACAGATGTAGTCCGGGCTGGCTCCGGAGAGACACTTGTTCATCTTTTCCGTGACCAGGGGAAGATCGTCGGGATGCACCCGGGAGGCCCAGCTGTCCACATGCCCCGGCCATTCTCCGGCCTCATAGCCCAGCATCTGCTGCAGGCGGTCTGTGTAGAGCACCTCGCCGGAAACCACATTCCAGTCCCAGACGCCGAGGCCGTTGTTCTCAAGGGCGAAATGCCAGCGCGCCTCCGCCTCCTGCAGTCGCTGCTGGGCTTCCGCCAGCTCGGTGATGTCCAGAGCCGTGCCCAGGATGCGGCTCGGCCTGCCATCCGCATCGTGTTCCAATTCAGCCTTGCCACGGAGATGCCGGACCTCCCCATCAGGGCGGGTGATGCGGTAGGCCAGATCGCGCACTCCCTGACCTGCCGCCACCTCCTCCAAAGCCTTCAGAACCCCCACCATGTCCTCGGGATGGATGGTGCGATGGCAAAAATCCATGTCCACCTTCACGCTCTGCGGCTCGAGGCCGTAGATGCGGTATTTTTCGTCTGACCACTGAATCTCTCCCGTGGCCAGAGACATGTTCCAGTTCCCCAGGTGCGCCAGGCGCTGCACCTCCTTGTAGGCGGTCTGGGCCAGCACCGTCTCCGTTTCGTCCTGCATGGTGCCCAGCAGGCGCAGCACGCGCCCTTCTGCACTCTTCACCGCCTCCATGAAGGTGTGCACATGCCGCAGCGTGCCGTCTGGGCGGCGCACCCGGTAGCGGACTTCACAGCCCTCCCCGGTCTTCTTCACGGACTCCAGGGCTTCCAAAAAGCGGCTCAAATCCTCCGGATGCACGCTCTTGCGCACAATCTCCAGCGTCGGCTGGAAGGAACGCGGCTCATAGCCATAGATGCGGAACTTCTCATCCGACCAGTTCAGCGTTCCGGCGTTCAGGTCCCACTCCCAGGTTCCCAGGTGCGCCAGACGCTGGCCAACATACATCGCCCGCTCGCTTTTGCTCAGGGCAGCCTCGGCTTCCAGACGCTCCAGCATCAGGCCAATCTGGCCGCCGATGTGGTTCAGGCTTTCCAGCAGATCGTCATCAGGCGGATCGAGATGCAGGCTGAAGAACTCCACCACACCGCGGAACTGGCCATGCACGAGGACAGGAAAGGCCAGGCCTGCCCCCAGGGCACAGCGGGTGGCACTCTCCCGGCGAGGGAAGTTTTCATCCTTCTGCACATCGGTGATCCAATGGCTGGTCATGGAAGCCCAGACCCTGCCCGGCAGGCCACGGCCCTTGGGCAGCTTGAGCTGGCAGCCATCGGCAAGGAAGGGTGCCAGGTCCAGGCCTGGGTCCTGCCACATCTCCTGAAGCGTCAGCGCCTCCCCTCCCTGGGTCAGGGTCCACCAGCCTCCCTGAGCCCAGCCAAGGGCTTCAGCGAGGGTCTTGAGAATCAGCGGCATGGCCTCATCCAGGTTCGGATGCGCCGCCAGCACCTGGGCCGCCGCCGTTTCCAGCCGACGCCGCGTCTCCTGACGCTTCTTTTCCGAAATGTCCGCCTCCAGGGCCATGAAATGCGTCACCTCACCCGCAGCATTCCGGATCGCCTGCACCTCAATGTCCAGCCAGTAGGTGGTGCCATCCCTGCGGTAGTTCAGGATCTCTGTGCGGAATCCCTCCTGACTCCGGAGCTTGGCACCCATCTCGGCAACCACCGCCGGGTCTGTCCGAGGTCCCTGCAGAAAGCTTCCCGGCTTCCGGCCACGCACTTCCTCCAGCCGCCAGCCC
>CALDGV010000408.1 GCA_937941745.1 uncultured Prosthecobacter sp.
CGCGTCGCCGGCGGCAGGCGGGGTTAAACGGAATGCGGTTTCGCACAGCGGCGGAGCTTTCGTGGGAAGGTGGCGAGGAGTTGTTTCGTGCGGGCCAGCGTGATGTGGCGAGTCTCTACGAGTATTGGCTGTTCTTCGAGTTGCTTGGTTGGTTCTGCCAGAAATGCCGAGGTGGAAACCGTCCGGCAGTCGAGGAGTTGATTGAAGGCTTGGAGGAAGGTTCGCCGAATCTCCGGCTGCGGAAGCGGATGGAGCTGGGACCGTTTGTCGGCACGTTTGCGGGGCAGAGTCGCCGACTGAATGTGCGCTTCGCCTACAACCGGCGCTTTGAGGTGACGCAGGAGCGTCACGCTGGCGGAAGTTGGACGCGGCGGTTGCACCCCGATTACACGCTGACGTTCTGGCCGGAGGATTTGAGCGAGGCCGAGGCGGAGCGGCAGGAGTTGCTGGTGCATGTGCATTTCGACGCGAAGTATCGCGTGGAGGACATCGAGGGCTTGTTCGGCGCTGAAGGGGCGGACGACGCTGACGACGAGGTGGAGGGTAACTACAAGCGGCAGGACTTGCTCAAAATGCACGCCTACCGGGACGCCATCAAACGTTCGCAAGGTGCCTATGTGCTGTATCCGGGCCGGGCGAATACTGCGGTGAAGCTTAAAGGCTTTCACGAAATCCTGCCGGGGCTGGGTGCCTTTGGTGTCGCGCCGGACGAGAACGGCGCTGCGCAGGGATTGGAGTCGCTGGAGAAGTTCTTGGATGAAGTGCTGGCGCATCTTGGCAACCGCACAACGGCACAGGAGCGCGTGAGCTTCCATGTCGCCGAGAGCTACACGCTCAAGGAAAAACCAGTGCAGTATGGCTCGCTGGTGCTGGCGGAGCGTGACGAGATGAGCGATACGACGCGGGCACTGCCACCGTCCGAGCATCATGTGGTGGTGGCTTGGTTCGAGGATGACGCGCAGCTTCGATGGACGTTGAAAACGGGTTTTGCTGTCGTCCGTCTGGGGGATCGGCGCGGAACTTGGCATGTGCCACCGGAGTTCGCCTCGGCGCGTCATGTCCTGCTGCACACGCACAAAAGCCAAGTCACTGATGGTTTGTTGGCGCTGAAGGAGCGTAAGCCAGGCTACAAGGTTTTCACGGCAGATGACTTGAAGGCGAAAGGCTACCCTGGTTCGGCGAGTGGGGACATTTACGCGATTTTTGAAGTGGTGCCCGACCGAGTGTTCGAGGGGCAAAAGTGGGATGGTCGGAAGCTGCAGGAGGTAATGACTGCATTCGAGTCGCGGCGAAAATACCGCGAAGTTAAGGCGCTCGGCAGTCTTTCGGCATTGCCCAGAGTCTTGAGTTTGCAAGAGCTGCTCAAGGCGATGCGGTAGGCTCGTTGAACAAGCGGTCCGCGGGCGGTGTAGAAACGCCGGAGCAGGGATCGACAACAGCCAACAGGCTTAACTTCTGTGTGAGGATTGGATTTAAGTCCTTTATTCAGCGTAAGTTCCTTAACGGCAAAGTCTTTTTCCTCGGCTCATAAAACGCGGCGCCTCCGGTCCCGACAACCTCCATCCGTTCTGAGATTAGGCGCAAATCTCGCTTCCAAGTGGACTCAGAAACCCCGAACCGTTTCAAATACATCGCCTTACGCGGCTTCCGACCGGCTTCAGCTTCTGCAATGAACCATTGAACCCTCTCCTGGGATGTCGGCTCGGCGCTGTCGCTGGGGGGCGTTTCGACTGACTCGGCATCGGCTTCGATGTTCCTGGCCAACTCGTAGCCACCCTTGCCTGTCGCGATGATGGTGTCGGAATCCGCTTCATAGCCAGCCGAACGCAACTCATCCGCAATTTCGCGGCGGAATGGGCAGATTGAATCCGTGATGGCCTGGGCACCTCGCTCCAAGCCAAGACTGTCGGCCAGGCTTTTGCCTGAACGGCCTCTGCGCTTGCCGGAGGCTGCTTGTTTGGCGAGTTCACGCAGAACTCTCCCGATGGTGCTGCTGTGCGAGGCCAGCAGAAAATTTCTGATGAACACGCCATCTGCTTGGAATTCCAGCTTTCCGCCCGGGAAAGGCTTGAGGGTGTGTTTGGTCTTTTCAGAAGGAGCGGCTTTGCCGTTTTTGGCCAGGGGCTTTGAAAACACTTCCCTGATCTTCGCCTCCAGATGATCCAGCATGATCTTGGGCAGGAAGTAGTCAGCTCCGTTCCTCATGAAGTCGCAGGCCACCATCGGATCATTGCCATCATGCCCAGTGACGATCATGACCGGTGTTTCCTGGTTGAGCCCTTCCTCTCGAATTTGGGCCAGCAGATTGCGACCAACCTGCTTGTTGGTCGGCTTGCCCTTTCGCACCGGCAGCTCCTGGTCAAGCAGGATCAAGTCGAAGCGCCGCTTGCGGAGCAATTCCGTGGCGGCGTTCTGGCTGTCGGCCTGTTCATGGTCGTAGCCCATGGACTCGATGCGGTCTGCCAAGACCTCACGAATCCCTTCATGATCGTCGATGATGAGGACCACCTTTTTCATTCGGGAGCTTCAGCGGGCAGGCGCACAATGACAGTCGTTCCAACACCGTCTATACTTTAAAGGTTCAGGATTCCTTGGTGGAACGAGATGTAGCTTTGGGCG
>CALDGV010000409.1 GCA_937941745.1 uncultured Prosthecobacter sp.
TGGCTTCGATGGGCCATTGGGCCTGCAGGAACTTTTGAACAGTGTGTTCATCAAGCCCCCGTTTTTCCATCATCCGCCTGACCTGCACCGACCGGCTGGAAGCCACCACGATGACGAAGTCTGCTGAAACTGTGGCACCAATCTCATAGTGCAGGGGGACTTCCGCAAGGAAAAGATTGCAGCCGGATGCCTGCGCCTGCTCCCGGGCGGTCTCCAGCATAGCCAGAACAGGCGGGTGAAGGAGCTTTTCAAGTTTCGCCCGCTTTTCTGGCACTGGAAGCACATCGGCACGCAGCCATTCGCGGGAAACCCCACCTGAATTGGTGGCTTCTGGGCCAAAAAGCTCGCGCAGAGACACCTGGATGTCGCGTCGGCGCATTATTTGAGTCACCGCAGTATCCGAGGAAAAAACAACCACTGAACTCCCACCCCAGACTTCTTTGAGCATTGATAGCAGGCTGCTTTTGCCGCAGCCAATGCCCCCGGTGATAATCCAAGTGTTCATCAAAGGAAATGTGCTCGAATGTGCAGGACCTCCGACGTTAATAAAAAGGCAGGTGGTTATCAACCACCTGCCCAATTGATTTAAGGGTGTACAACGCTCGAAATCAAGGAGTCACCGGTGGCAATAACGGGTTGCCTGCCACAGTGCCGCCAACAGTCGGAGCAACAGGCTGGTTGTTTTTCACTCTTTGCCCAGAAGGATCGATCAAATGGGCCGTCACGAAGATCATTAAGTTGCGTTTGAAGTGCTGCTCGGATTCTGATCTAAACATGCGGCCAATGAATGGAAGGTCACCAAGGATTGGAATCTTATCCTCCACGTCCTGCACGTCTTCACGAATCAACCCCCCCAAACCCACTGTTTGTCCATCCCAGATGGACACACCCGTCGACACCCTGCGCACCGAAAAGATCGGCTGATTGATTGTGTTCGGAGTAATAAGGCGTTCAGGTTGAGAGAGCGGTATATAGGCACCTGCACCGAGTGTGGTTGAGAGTTCAATAGGCAGAAAGCTAGAACTCGAAGGAGAATAAATGGGAGAGCCGTAATTAATAAAACCGTCAAACTCAGTGACTTCAGGGGCCAATGTCAGTTCAATGGTATTTCCATCCGCACCTACAGTCGGTTCCGCTTCAAGAATGACTCCAGTGCGACGCATTTCGAAGGCTGTCGGCGTCGTTGGTGTTGCAATCAAAGTGGAGGAAGTGCCTCCGATAAGACCACCACCACCACCACCACCGCCTTGCGGAAGCTGGGGCGGATCAAATTCTGTGGGGTAAATGAACTCACGAGTCACTTCCATCGTGGCACGAGTACCGCTCTTGGTGGTCACACTGGGCGCACTCATCAAATCCACGCCTTTTTTCTGACTCAGACCACGAATTAGCATCTGAAACTGTGGATCAGTGAAGACGCCCGCCATTGAAAAGATACCAGGAGCTGGATTGCTAGTGCCTATAGAAGATCCTGATGACAGCAAATTATCAATGCTATTGTTATTTAATGCGTAATTGCCGCTTCTCAAACCAGACGAGACGCTTCCACCACCACCGCCATTAGTCACTCCAGGAACACCCAATGGAACTGGTCCGCCAACTGCCGACGGTACGATTTGTTGAGGGAATGCCTGAAACGGGCCAAATATTGGATCCGTCAAAGTAATTGCAGGAATCGTTGCAGAGTTGCCAAAAGGATAGTTCGTTGATGCATAAGGAGTTCCAGAGCCAGGGGTCCCACCTCCGACGAAAAGCCCTTGACCCTGAACACCCACCCCGCCCAACAACCAATCGAAGCCCAGTTCTTCCGTGTTTTTCTGAGTGACTTCAACAAACTTGGAAGTAATCACCACCATTTTAGGCCCCTGGTTGATTAGGCTCTCCACGAAGGCTTCGACTACATCCAGGTTTGGCTGTGTGTTGCGAACCATGAGCTGGGAAGTTGCCGGGTTGAAACTGGCCGAAGATCCTTCAGGAAAGGTAATACCTTGAGCTTCAAGGATCGCCTTGGCTGTCTTTTTTGTGATCAGATTGCTGCCGCCAGCAGCAACACCGCCCGCTGCAAAAGGATCAGCAGGTGCCGCAGGTGCCGCCCCGCCCCCAGCATCGCCACCGCCAGCACTGAGGAAATCAGGGGGGACGCGGTAACTACGGGTGTACTGCTGATTGGCATCTTCCGAGAGAGGGACCACTAGAACAGCGTGTGCTTCAACCTTGTATTTCATCTGTGCCAGCTCGGTGATATAACGAAGAGCCTCGGACATGGGCACATCCTTCAAATCCAGACTGATTGACGCATTGCTTGGCGCATCGCCTGTGCGCAGAATGATATTGACACCTTTCACTCCAGAAGCGTCGGTGAAAGTGTCGAGGTCACGGCTTTTGACCCGCAAGTACTCAATGGCCTCGTCAATGGTGGCTCCCTGGAACTGAACCGTCGGGAAGATAATTTTGTTCATCTTCTCTGTGAGATAAGCACCAGGACTGCGCCCGATGCCATAATCAAAGGTGATTGCCGCTCCCTGCACAGGAACCTTGTCCTCCCACGCTTCGTCCACTTGAGCGAGCATTTTTGCACGTTGATGGTCGTAGGCAGTTTTGAAATACTCCATTTTCTTGCGCTCCGCATTCTCCATGCCACGGCGGGCAGCACTGTTGTATGGGTCAGTGCGCAGCACGTCCTGATAACCAGTGAGAGCTTCGTCATATTTTCCCAGCTCAACCGCACTGTTGCTCATCAGAAGCCCCTTTTGCACCTTATCGACATTCTCCACATGCTGAGCAGTCAGTGCTGGCGGCCAACGATCAGGATCATCCAGTTGTGCGAGAAACAACGCCGCCTCTTTGTGTCCCGGGACAGAAAGCATCGCGCCTTCAAGCAGTTGGCGAGCCTCGTCATAATTGCCCGCCTTGGCTTTTTCACGAGCAACAACAACGCTGCAATCAGCATGCTTGAGCTGTGCCAAATCCAGCCAGTCACGAGTCAAAGGAGCACTTGGCAGAGCGTCCATAGCGGCTTTGTATGAGCCAAGAGCACCCTCGTAATCCCCTTCGCTGAACATTTTGTCACCACGATCCATGGCTGTGCGAGCATCTTCGATGCGGGCATAACGACGAGCGATCTCTCGGCTGGCCATGCCTGACACAGAATTTTGCGCCATGAGGTGGGGAGAGATGGCAACCAATGCGATAAGAGGAAGTTTGAAGACCGGAAGGGAGTGGATGGTCATATGCGGACTAGCAGCG
>CALDGV010000410.1 GCA_937941745.1 uncultured Prosthecobacter sp.
GAACGATGCAGCAAGCCCGGCAGGGAGGGCGCCCTTCCGCAGGTGGTGGCGCTCAGCTTGGTGGTGAAGATGGCGGCGCGCTCTTTTTTGATCAAGGCAATGAGCTCACCAACAACCGGCCCCTCACTGGGGAAGGTTATGATCGCTGGACGGATCGTCTGCGCAACGTGGAGGAACTTTTGAATCAGCCTGAGCTTCGAAACGCGGCCGCCCGGGTGCTCGACAATGCTCGTGAGATGAAGATCAACCACGAACGGAATGATCAAGCACCTCAGGCACAGCATCTTCAGATGCGCATTCTAAACCCGCTTGTCGAGCTCAGGGACCGCGTGGCGGAGGAACTGGCCAAGAGGGATTCCAAGAATCCCATGGTGCCAGTGGATCGTGACCCTGTGCCCCCAGCATTCAGGGACTTGGTGAAACGCTATTATCAGGAGCTCGGGAACGGGAACTAAGCTGCGGACGGCATGACTTTCATCCTACAACACCCTGAGCGTCTCTGGCTGGCCCTGCTGCTGATGGTCATGGCGTTCGGCATGGTGGCCTGGGGCTATCGCAAGGCGACACTCCAGTTGCCGGCCAGGCTGCTGGCCATGAGCTGCAAGATGCTCGCCTGGAGTCTGCTGGCCATGTGTGTGACGGAGCCGGTCTGGTCGCGAAAACAGCCCAAAGCTGGAGAGAATGAAGTCGTGATCGTGGCGGATAACAGCGCTTCGTTGAATGTGGCGGAGGCGTTGGAGGGAAGAACACGTGCCGAGGTCATGCATGAGGCGCTTGGCAAGGACGCCAAAAGCCCGCCCGGATGGCTGGAAGCCCTCGGTGACCTGTTTCGCGTAAGGACGATGCAGGTGGATGAGCGGCTGCGCAGCACACCCGACTTCTCCCTGCTGGATTTCAACGGCACGAAATCAGAGTTGGGGCGTGCCCTGAAGACTCTCCATGGCGACCGCACTGCAGCGATCATCCTCGTGACTGACGGCGGGGCGACTGATGACCTGGGGGCATTTGTTCCTGAAGGTCATCGCGTCCCGATCTTTCCCGTCATCGTGGGGGATGTTGAGCCGAAGCCTGATCTGCGGATCGTGGAGCATTCGGTGACGCAGACGGCGTTTGAGGACACGCCGGTGACGATCATGGCTCGGGTGGCTGGCAGTGGCTTCGCCGGGAAAGAAGTGCACGTCCAGGTGCTGGATGAAGCTTCCAAGGTGGTCGTGGAGGAAAAGATCAGGCTGACGATGGCGCAAGAATCTCAAACCGTGCGACTGAAAGTGCCTGCGGTGAAGCCTGGCCTGTCATTTTATCGACTGAAGGTTTCAGCGGAAGGGCAGGAGGTGACTTTGGCAAACAATGAACGGCATGTGGCCGTGGATCGTGGCGCGGGTCCCTATCGCGTTCTGTATGTCTCGGGCCGGCCAAACTGGGAGTACAAGTTCATGCGCCGGGCGCTGGCAGGAGATACGGAAGTGCAGATTCCATCCTTGATCCGCATTGCGAAGCGGGAGCCGAAGTTTGAATGGCGTGGGCGCGCCGGGGAGACTAGCAACCCGCTCTTCCGTGGTTTTGGTGATCAGGGAGTGGCGCAGCGCTATGACCAGCCGGTCCTCATCCGGCTGGGGACGAAGGATGCGAAGGAACTGGGTGAAGGCTTCCCCAAATCGGCAGAACAGCTTTTGGGCGAGTATCGCGCCATCGTGCTCGATGACATTGAGGCGGCGTTTTTCAGTCAGGAGCAGATGAACCTCATTGAGCGTTTCGTGAGTGAGCGGGGAGGTGCCTTGTTGATGCTGGGAGGGCAGGAGAGCTATCAACTCGGCGGCTACGAGCACACTCCTGTGGGCCGGATGCTGCCGGTGTATCTTGACCGCGTTTCAACTGCGCCTGCGATCGAAAATGGGCGGTTCGATCTCACCCGCGAAGGCTGGCTGGAGCCGTGGACTCGAGTGCGGGCCGGGCGTGAAGAGGATGAGAAGCGTCTCTTGGAGATGCCTGGATTCTTTGCGGTGAACCAGACCTTTTCGATCAAGCCTGGAGCCAGTGTGCTGGCAACGATCAAGGCCGGCCAAGAAGAGTCCGGCAGCTTTCCCGCTCTGGCTGCCCAACGCCTGGGGGAAGGGCGGGTAGCCTCCGTGCTGATCGGCGACCTCTGGCGCTGGGGCATGCGTGATGAAGACACGCGAAAGGACTTTGAAAAGGCTTGGCGTCAGCTCATGCGCTGGCTGGTGGTGGACGTGCCTGACCGTGTCCAGTTCAGCGCCGTTCCAGACTCTGAGCGAATGAAGCTGGAGGTGCGTGCGAGAAGTGCTGCCTTTTTGCCCCAGGATGATGCGTTGGTGAAAATCGCGGTCACTGGGCCAGACGGGAAGGTGAGTGATGTCTTTGCTGAGCCCAGTTTGAAGGAGGCAGGTCTGTTTGAAGCAGAATTCTACCCCCGGCAGAAGGGGAACTACCGCGCGGTGGCAACGCTGGAACTTCCATCGGACGGCGCAATCACCCCGGAGAAGCTGAATCAAGCCACTGGCTGGATTCATGATCCATGGGCCAAGGAGTTTGGTTCACTCCGGCCTGGGCTGGAGTGGGCTGAAAAGGTGGCGAACGCATCTGGAGGCAAGGTCCTGAAGCTCACTGACCTGCCGCGACTTCCGGAATTGTTGAAGAACATCCGCGCACCGGTGGAGGAGACGATCACATCGCCGTTCTGGCATGCGCCTTGGTTTTTTGCCCTTCTGATCGGACTGCTGGCAGGAGAGTGGTTTTTGAGAAGGAAAGGAGGCATGGTGTGACGATGAGATTCACGGAAATGATCCATCGTGTCGGAGCCCGGCGGCAGTCTATTGCTGCAGTGGGTCTCGTCACGATCCTGCTGCTCTCGGTGGTTCTTCGCCTTTCGGCCGAGCCCGCCAAACGTGATGTCGAAGTCCTGCTCGTCATTGGCGCTCCGGGTTCAGCAGACTATGAAGCGAAGTTTGCAGAGCAGGCATCGTCCTGGAAGGCGGCGTGTGCCAAAGCCCAGGTGCCGGTTTCTGTCGTTGGCAAAGATGAGAAGGATGCCGAAACCCTGAAAAGCATGCTGAAGGCTGCCAGCACTCAGCCTGCAGGCCAGTTCTGGCTCGTCTTCATCGGACATGGCACCTTCGATAACCGTGAGGCGAAGTTCAATCTCCGCGGTCCGGATGTGACGGCCAGGGAGCTGGCCGTGTGGTGTTCCGACATGAAACGCGAGATGGTGGTGATCCATGGTGGTTCGGCCAGTGCACCTTTTTTGACCGCCCTGGCAGGCAAGGGGAGAGTGCTTGTGAGCGCCACCAAGAGTGCGGATGAGATCTACTACTGTCGTTTTGGTGAGTTCTTTGCCAAGGCGATTGCCGGCGATGAAACGGCTGACCTGAACCAAGACAAGCAGGTGTCAGTGCTGGAGGCGTTCCGCCATGCCAGCAAGCTGGTGGCCGAGTTTTATGAGAAGGAGGAGCGCATCAGCACCGAACATGCCCTGATTGATGATGACGGCGATGGTGTGGGCGCAAGGGCGGAGCTTTTTTCAAAAGTTCCGAAGGAGGCCAAGGATGGGGCTCGGGCTTCGCAGATCTCGCTCGTGCTCAGTGACGAGGAAAAGCGGCTCACCGACGGTCAAAGGGTTCGGCGTGATGAATTGGAGCGGAAACTTGAAGGGCTGAAAGCCACGCGAGACAAGCTTTCTGATGGTGACTACTACCGCGAAGTGGAAGTGCTGCTGCGTGCCTTGGCGGCACTTTATGAGGAAGCTGCGGCTGATTAATCTCCCGTCAGCAATCCGGCGATGCAGGCAGTGCTGTAGCAGGACAGAAGTCCACCAATCATGGCTTTGACTCCCAGGCGGGCGAGATCATTCCGGCGTGATTCTGCCAGGGCACTGATGCCGCCGATCTGGATGGCGATGCTGGAGAAGTTGGCAAAACCGCAGAGGGCATAGGTGGCGATGGTGGCGCTGCCCGGCTGCAGCCCTTCAGTCTTGCTGAGGCTGAGGTAGCCGATGAACTCATTCAGAACGATGCGCTCTCCCAGGATGCTGCCCACGGTGCGGCAGTCCTGCCAGGGGATGCCCATGAGCCAGGCAAAGGGTGCGTTGACCCAGCCAAGGATGGTTTGCAGAGGCTTTGGATCCAGCCAGCCTAGCTGGGCGAGCCCTTTCGAGAGGAGAAAGTTGGCCATGGCCACGATGGCGACAAAGGCAATCAGCATGGCCATGACGTTGATCGCCAGTTTCATGCCGTCACTTGCTCCCTGGCAGAGCGCATCGAGGCCATTGGCCGTCTGGCGCTCAATCTTATGGGAGGCACCATCGGCGGTTTCGCTCGGGCAGGTTTCCGGAAGCATGATTTTGGCAAACATGAGGGCGGCGGGTGCGCTCATGACAGATGCGGTGAGCAGGTGTCCGGGTGAAATGCCAAACCGCACATAGGCTGCAAGCACTCCTCCTGCGATGGTGGCCATGCCTCCAGTCATGAGGGCCATCAACTCACTGCGGGTCATTCCTGCCAGGTAGGGTTTGACGACGAGCGGAGCCTCGGTCTGTCCCATGAAAATGTTGGCTGCTGCGGCCAGGCTCTCGCTGCCGCTGGTGCCCATGATGCGCCGCATGATCCACGCAGCGGCTCGAACGACGAGCTGCAGGATGCCATAGTGATACAGCACGGAAGACAGGGCCGAGACGAGGATGATGGTTCCTGTCACTGTCACGGCGAAAAGAAAGGCGTTCTCAGAGCCCCATTTCTCTGTGAGCAGCTTTTCATCGGCCAGCGGACCAAAGACCATGCCGACGCCTTCGGCTGAAAAGCTCAGCAACCGTTGAAAAACCGCGTCCATCCGCTCAAAGAACCAGCGGCCGACGTTGGTGCGAAGGATCAGCCACCCGAGGGCGAACTGGAGCAACAGACCGGTGACCGTTGCGCGCCAGGGGATGCGTCGCCTGTTTTCCGAAAGCATCCAGCCGATCAGGATGAAGCTGAGGATGCCAAGGATTCCGGTGCCGTGATTCATGAAGGGCGTCGGAGAAAGTGGCCTTCAGGGAAAAAAGTGGCAGCCTGGTCAATTCAGGCCGGCGCGCCCCTGCACGGGAGCCGTGCTCTTGATCTTGTTCTGCTCGTTGAGGATGTACCAGTCATCCGCAGACATCTGCTTGGCCCTCATGCGCTCGCTGTAGGTGACCATGGCGACGAAGCATGACACATCCACCACCAGGATCACCATGGCGATCACGATGCCATACCTCTTCAGAGACTCATCGATGACCTTGTTTTTGTTTACGGAGAACTCCTGCGCCTTGGAAAACATCGACTGATAAAGCCGCCGCCATTGGCGTGGCTCCCGTGCAATGCTGAATGACCACACGAAAAGTGCGGTCAAGACAATGCAGGCAATCTGGTATTCAATGGGATAGCGCTCGTCCATGGCGGACGCCCGTAGGCGTGAGAACGAGTGCAGATAGAGCGCCCCGGCAGGGATGGCAATCAGGATTGCATCACACGGCCGCAAAAGAGTCCGCCGCCGGAGTGGCTCCGGCAGTCACCCGGGCCTTTCCGTTGGCTGCGAGGTGCGTCAGCATGTGCCAGGCATCCTCTGGATCGGTTCCGGTGCGGGCGGCCAGGGCTTCCGCCGTGGCTCCTTCGCTGGAAAGGGCGGCCTTGATCGCGGCCATCTGCTTCAAGAAATCGCCAGCAGCCTTCTTGCCTGCCTCGACGCCGGGCTGGTGGTAGGCATTTACGTTAGTCAAAGTGGCGTAAAAGCTCACGGCGCGCTCAAAGAGGCCAATCAGCATGCCCAGGGTGAAGGCGCTGACTTCCGGAATGGTGAGCGTGATGGATTCGCGCCCCTTGTCTGCAAGCGCCTTGCGGGTTCCGCGCAGGAAACCCTGGAGGTAGTCTCCACTGGTAAAGCCGGGTTCGACCTCGATGCCCGCGCTGTCACGAGCCTTGGAAACCTCGATGAAGGTGGCGAAGAAGTTGTTCACGCCATCGCGAAGCTGCTGCACATAGGCATGCTGGTCTGTCGATCCCTTGTTGCCATACACGGCGATGCCTTGGTTCACCACGTTGCCGTCCAGATCGTGTTCCTTGCCCAGAGACTCCATCACGAGCTGCTGGAGGTATTTGGAGAAAAGCACCAGCCGGTCCTTGTAAGGCAGCACCACCATGTCCTTGAGGCCCTTGCCCTTGCCGGCGCTGAACCACATCAGGGCGAGCAGCATGGCCGCGTTTTCATGGGCTGGACGGCTGCGGGTTTCCGCATCCATGGCAGCGGCACCGGCCAGGAAATTGCGCACATCCACGCCCTGAAGCGCGGCGGCGATGGTGCCGACGGCACTCATGACACTCGTGCGTCCGCCCACCCAGTCCCACATGGGGAAACGTGTCAGCCAACCCTGGGCGACTGCATGCTTGTCGAGTTCACTGCCTGGGCCGGTGACCGCCACGGCATGCCGCGCAAAGTCCAGTCCCTGCGCCTTGTAGGCGGCCTCGGCTTCCAGCATGCCATTGCGGGTTTCCTTGGTGCCGCCTGACTTGGAGATGACGAGCGTGAGGGTGGTGGCCAGCTCCGCGCCAATCTGGGCCACGATGCGGTCCATGCCGTCTGGATCGGTGTTGTCAAAGAAGTCGATGGCCATCGGTGGGTTGGCCGGCGTGATGGCCTGGGCCACGAGCTGGGGGCCCAAGGCTGAGCCGCCGATGCCCACCACCAGCACTCGGGTGAACTTCTGGCCGTTTGCAGCCTTGATCACACCCGCATGAACATCCGCTGCGAATTTCATGGTTGCCTCCAACGTGCCGTCAATCTCTGCCCGCAGGTCTGCTGGAGCCAGGGCGGAATGGCGAAGCCAGTAGTGGCCCACCATGCGGTTTTCGTCCGGATTGGCGATGGCTCCGGCCTCCAGCTCCTTCATCGCAGCAAAAGCCTTCTCGATGGATGGTGCCATGGACTCGATGAAGCCCTCTTCGAAAGCCATGCGGCTGATGTCGATGCTGAAGCCAAGCTGCGGGTAGCGGACAAAATACTTCTGAAAGCGGTTCCAAAGAGAGGTCGTGTTGCTCATGGGGTGGTTGGCCGAAGAAGCACGTGCCCTGCCAGGACGCAACCCGCGTTTCCCAGCAGTGCCCGTCAGATTCATGAAAAGGCTGAATCCTGCCAATGAGGCGATTGGGGGTGATTCTCAGCCCTTTTTAGACTGGGTGGCCCACCAGGCATCGATGGAGGGAATGTCGAAAAGCCGGAATCTCTGGCCCACCCGGCGCTCGAAGCTGGTCTGTGCCTGTTTCACGACATCCAGGGAGGGGTCTTCGTGAATGGTCTTCAGAAGCGCCTCATTGGTTTTGGGGTCGGCGCTGGCACGCAGCAGGTAGGCACAGCGGAGGCGCACTTCCCAGGGCTGCTTTTGATCCTGCATCAGGGCAGCCAGTTGGTCCGGCTTGAGATCCGCCTCGGCGCGGATGCCAGCATCCTTGAAGAGTTCATTCAGGGGGAGTTTGTAGTTCGGATCAATGCTGGAACTGATTTCGAAGTAGGCCTGGACCCGGCGGAATTCAGCAGCTGCCGCATGCTGGAGGTTTTTGGACTGCTCATCAAACATCGTCTCCACGATGGCTTGGAGCGCCTCACGGGCACCGGTTGAGATGGCCTTGTCGGCATAGTCGGTGAGCCGGTTCCGCTCTTTCAGCAGGATGAGCTCGCTCGTCGCCGGCGTCACGGATGGCAGCATCGCTGCGACCTGGGAGGCATCGCTGACCGTGGCTGCCGCAGGCTGGGTTCCGCCGGGCACATAGGAGGCCTGCTTGATCACCAGTGCCATGCGGTCCGACATCTCCTGAAGAGCGGCTTGGGTGCGCTCACGTTCTTCACGCTGGGCATCAATCTGCTTTTGAAGGGTAAGGATCTGGTCCTGGGCCCGGCTCAGCTTGGATTGCAGTTCGGTGAGTTCGGGCGCGGGCTGGGCTGGTGCTGCTGCAGGGGCTGGTTCGAGGGGCGCGGGCGCAGAGGATGTGATGGCCTGCTGCAGCTGCATCGCCAGCAAGGCCATCAGCCCCAGCATGAGTCCTTGAACGACCAGGAAGGAGCGCCAGCTCACGCGGTGCTGCCGCAGGTTTTCCTGGCGCGGGGTTTCTGGAGTGATTTTGAGCTCGGGGGCCGCGTCATTGTCCTCCAAATCCCTCGTGAGGGTGCGTTCACGCACCTTCTGGGCAGGTGGAGAATCAAGCGGTTCAGGCTCGTCGGTAAGGTCGCTCATGGAAGATGGATCGTCACTCAACGCGATGCCGGGTCAAAAGTCCATTCAAGAGCAGCTTTCTGCTCGCGGCAGATGCACCGCCAGCCAGAGTGCGTCGGCGGAGGTCGAAGCCACGCGATGATGCACATGGGCCGGGATGAAGAGGTGATCGCCACTTTTGAGGTTGAGCGGCGGCTGGCCGCTGATTTCCAACACGGCTTCTCCTTGCACCAGAAGCACCCATTCATCCTCAGGCTGATCATACCAGAAGCCTTCTGGGCTGGCCTGACCTTGGGAATCAATGCGTTCAATCCTGACTCCAGGCCTTTCCAGGAGCGCTGTGAAGGTTTCTTCACCTGCCGCCGCCTGAATTGGGGCATAAAGAGAGCCGGAAGTGATCATGGCGCGGTCATCAGCGCTTTTTGAACAGCCAGGCGGCTGCCATCAGCAGGATGATGATGCCTGCAAGGCTCAGGGCGGTTGAGTTTTTCAGGCTCGCTGGGCTGGGCGCAGCAGGCTGGGTGGTGACTGATTCAGGCTCAGCCGCCTTGGCAAGGGCCGTGAGGTCTGGCAGTTCGCGTTCCAGCAGCGGCGAGGCTTTGGCCAGCTTCTTCCAATCGGCGGTGAAAAGGAGGTCGATGCCGGGATTCTGCTCCTTCACCTGGCACGAGCATTTGCCGATCAGGAAGGTGGCGGCTTCCTCGATGGTCTCCGGCGCGATGCCCTTGCCCACCAGGGCGTAAAGTGCCCGTCCACGGCCAAAAATCGGGAAGGCCATGGGCTTGTCGGCCAGGCCCTGCAGGTCGTCCTCCGAATGCATGAGCATGGAGATGAAGGCGCGTTCCTCTGGATTCTGGCGCGAAAGCCGGAGCAGGGAGAAGTCCAGCCGCAATTCATCCTGACCGACTGAGACGAGGCCGTTGGCAATGTCCTGAGCATCGAGTTCAGGCAGGCTGAGCACGCCTAGAAGGTAGTCGAGCCTTTCCTTAATCAGCTTGGCCGCCGCATCATCAGCGGCGGCGTCACCTGATTCGATGAGCACCCAGACGGCGCTTTGACCATCGCCAAGCCTTTCCAGGATCTGCTGGCGCACAGGTGAATCGGCGATCTTCCACGCAGCAGCTTCTGCCAGCGGAGCTGCGATCAGGTCCACCGTGACCCCGGTGCTGCGCGGATAGCGGAGCACCAGCCTCGGCAGGGCGGCATCCTGCGGCTGGGCCTTCCACAGCTGTGCATGATCAGGGCTCATCTCCTGACTCACATCCACCGTGGTGATGCTGAGGTTCGCCTGCTCGACGGACTCACGTCCTGGCTTCAGAGACTGGACTTGGGCCTGCTGCTCTGCCGAGAGCGCGCCGCGATGAAACACGACGGCCTGATAAGGATCCGCCTCCCAGTGTTCGAGGGCATAGCGAAACACCGGCACCGAGCAGGCGAGCACGGAAGCAGCGGAAAGCACCAGGAGTCCAAGAAGTCGCCAGGGCAGGGAATGTGAGGATTTCGTCATCGATAGATCAGTTGGCGCAGATAGTGGCAGCCGGGAGCTTACGTTTCCTGACGCCGCCTCTTTGCAGCCCAGACCCTGGAGCGCGGCTGATCCTCATGAAAGCGCTCCCGTTTCTTCTTTTTCTCGTCTCTTTGACCTCTTCGCGTGCGGACTGGCCGGCATATCAGCATGACAACAGCCGCGTGGGGCACACGGAAGAGCCTCTGAAGGCTCCGTTGACCCCACGCTGGGACTTCACTTCGCCCACAGCTCCCCAGATGGCCTGGGCCGGTGAAAATGGTCGTGTGATCGAGGGCATGGAATTGCACAATCGCGTGCGTTTTGATGACTGCTTCCAGGTGGCCATCAGCGGCGGGAAAGTGTATTTCGGCTCCACGGTGGATGGCCGGGTGGTCTGCCATGAACTGGCCACCGGCAAGGAGGCATGGGCCTTCTTCACCAACGGGCCCGTGCGTCTCGCACCTGCCATTCATGATGGCAGGGTTTACGTCGGCTCCGATGACGGCTGGGCCTACTGTCTGGATGCTCAGAGCGGCGCGGTCGTCTGGAAGCTGCGTGCCGGACCGAATGATGAGCGCATCCTGGCGCGTGGCCGCATGATCTCACGCTGGCCCGTGCGCACCGGCCTGCTGGTGGATGGTGGCACGGTGTATTTTGGCGCGGGGGTCTTTCCGCATGAAAACATCTACCTTTATGCCGTCGAGGCGGCCACCGGGAAGATCCAGTGGGTGAATGATGCGATCAGCCAGGAGGATGCAGGGCGCAATGACCTCTCTCCGCAGGGCTACCTGCTGGCGACCAAGGACCTGCTTTTTGTGCCCTCCGGCCGTGCCTTGTCCGTGGCTTTTGACCGCAAGACCGGCAAGCAGGTGAACAAGCCTACGCCCGGCTGGCGTGGAGATGCAGGCGGGCAGATCGGTGGCACGCAGGCGATGCTGGTGGATGATCAAATCCTGGCCGTGGGTGAGCATCAAATCCTGGCGTTGGACCAGAAGACAGGGAAGACCGGCTACGCCTGGTTTCAAGGCACGCAGATGACCATGACCGGCAAGACCGGGTTCATGGCCACGGGCAAGGACATCGTCGCCATTGACCGCGACAAGCACGCCGAAGGCACGCGTGAGCGCCACGCTCTTGAGGTGGCCTCCACGAAGCTTTCCAGTGACCTGCGCAAGCATTCCGCCATCGCTGAACTGAAAAAGGTTCAGAAGCTGGAAGATGAGCTCAAGAAGGCCAGGCCTGATGAGGCGTCCCGCATCCGTCAGGAGCTGGCGGCTGCCGCGCAGAAGTATGAGCCGCTGCGTGCGGATTATCAGGCCAAGAAGGACACGCTGGCCGCGAACAAAAAAGCGCTGGGTGAGATGAAGGACATCGGCATCAAATGGCGCTGGCCTTCGACGCATGAATCTGCGCTGATTCATGCCGGTGGCACCCTCGTTGTCGGTGGTCAGGGGGAAGTCGTCTGTCTGGATGCTGAATCCGGCCAGGTGCTCTGGCGCAGCCAGGTGGATGGCGAGGCCCGCGGCCTTGCCGCTTCGGAAGGTCATCTGGTCGTCAGCACTACCTCCGGTCATGTCTATGCCTTTGCCGATGCCACGAAGACCAGCCTGCCAGCCCTCGCTGAGGCCACGAAGATCGTCGCCGACCCTTTTCCTAAAGACGCGCACAGTGACATGTATGCCAAAGCCGCCGAAGAGATCCTGAAAGTCACCAACGTGAAGCAGGGCTTCTGCCTCGTGCTCGGCAGCGAGCAAGGACGCCTCGCCTTTGAGATCGCCAAACGCAGCCAGCTGAGTGTTTTCGGTGTCGAAGCCGACGAGGCCAAGGTCAAGTCATCCCGCGAGACGCTCTTGCGCACCGGCCTGTATGGCTCGCGCATCACCATCGACCATCTCGACCTCTCGATGGTGCCGTATTCGAGCTTCTTCGCGAATCTCATCGTCTCGGATTCGCTGCTACTCACTGGCAAGGTGCCCGGCGTGCCGACGGAAGTCGCTCGCACGCTGAAACCCATCGGCGGTGTCATGTGCTTCGGAGTAACTGACAAAAAAGCATCTCAGGACACCAACATCACCGCTTGGCTGGCGGGCACGAAACTCGGCGACGAGAAAGCCACCATCACCACCTCGAACGGCTGGGTTTTGCTCACGCGTGCCGCCTTGCCCGGAGCCGACTCCTGGTCGCATCAATACGGCAACGTCGGCAACACCAGCAGCAACAAAGACGAGCGCGTCAAAGGCGGTCTGAACGTGCTCTGGTATGGTGATCCAGGTCCAGGCGAGTCGGTGAATCGTCACGATGGAGCCGTGGGGCCGCTGTCAGTGAATGGCAGACTTTTCACGCAGGGTGAAACGAGCATCCAGGCGCACGATGCCTTCAACGGGCAATTCCTCTGGGAAGTGAAGAACCCCGGCGCAATGCG
>CALDGV010000411.1 GCA_937941745.1 uncultured Prosthecobacter sp.
CCTTCGAATACTTCCACCCGTATGCCCATTACCCCGAGGCGCTGATCTGGCAGACTTCGGATTCGATGGACCGCATCCTGGGCCGCAAGGCCTGACCTCAGGCGCGCAGGGCGCTGAAAAGCGTCTCCAGCTGACGACGTGCTGTGGAGAAGCACATTTTCTCGCGGGCCAGCTCTACGGAGCGTTCGATCATGGCTCGACGGTAGCTTTCGTCCGTCAGCAGACGGCGTGTGAGATCCAGGAGCTCTCCCGTGGTGCGTCCATGACCGCAGAGGTCCGGGAATACCAGCCGCTCTGCCGTGCCATTGCCGCCGACACAGGGCACCCGTGCCAGCAGGGCATCTCCAGCCACCTGGCCAGGGACGGCGCTTTGATCGAGTTGAAAGACAAGGCGATGCGCCGCCAGCGTCCGCAGATACTCCAGCGCCGGCATCTGCCGTGCGATGACCTGCACCTGCGGCGCACTCTCGGTGAACTGACGATGCCAGTTCTGGCTGTAGTCGGACACCTTGTTCACCAGGCGTTTCATCGGCGGAAGATCGCTGGCACGACCGCTGATCACCGTCACCTTCTGCTGCAGTTCCTCCGCCAGCGGTGCCACCAGCATCAGGGCCAGGGCGTGACTGCGGGAAGTGACGAAAAGCTGCCGCGTGCCGATGAAGATGCCCTGCGGCGCAGCGTTGGAGAGATCCCATTCCTCCACCGGGTAGGGTGGTGGCAGAAACTCCACCTTCAGGCCTCGATGAGCTGCTGCATAGAGAGGCAGGGTGTCCCACGTGGTCGCGATGGCACCATCTGCCAGTGCGCAGATGCGGCGAAAGGCGCTCCAGTTGGCGAACTGTTGAAAATGCCCGCTGATCTGCGGCAGTCCCGTCTCCTTGATCGTGACGACGACCGTCTTTCCAGCTTCCTTCAGCCTGCGCAGCAAGGCCTCAGCCCTTTCCATCTGGCTGCCAATCAGCAGCAGAACGGCAGGTTCCTCTGGCAGCACCTTGTCGCCACTCAGGAAAGTGCCGCAGGTGCAGGCCGCATAGGCATGGAAGTTGACCGGCAGATGTCCTGGAGCCTCCGGCTGCCCCGCCCCAGATGGGAAAACCTGCCTGCCGTCCCGTCCACCCGGCGTGACGACGGCCAGGCGGAAAGATTCGGCAGGCAGAGGCATGTCAGGGCGCTCGGGTAGGGGTCAGGAGGCGCTGGTGGAGGCCGCAGAGCTCGTTGAGGATGAACTGCTGGAGGTGGATGACGTCGATGTCGTCGAACTCGGGGCCGAATCCTTCTTCGCAGCCGCCTTGTAGGAGTCACTGCGGTAGTCTGTGATGTAGAATCCGGTGCCTTTGAAGATGAAACCGGCTCCGGCGCCAATCTGGCGCTTCACCGGCCCGGCGCATCCCTCCACGGGGCAGTCCGTGAGGTGCGGATCCTTCATCGACTGACGTGCCTCGAAGTGATGTCCGCAGGTCTGGCATTCATAATCGTAGGTAGGCATGGCGATTCCTGATGGGGTTCGGTTTTGGGGGAACTAGGGAGTCAAAGGTATGCGGATACGCCGCACAGGTGCAAAAAGATTTTCGCCACCCTCTGGGCACGGCTCTCAACGCCCTTGGCTGCCCTGAAAAGGCGAAGGCCGTGTCTTTCGACACGGCCTTCATTGGTAGCGGGGGCACGATTTGAACGTGCGACCTTCAGGTTATGAGCCTGACGAGCTACCGGGCTGCTCCACCCCGCGGTTTTTGTGGACTGTTCCTATCGTCGATGGTTCCTGCGGCGCAACCTGTTTTTCCGGCTGCCTTGGGTTCAGCGGGACGAAGCCCTTGCCAAGACTGCCGCTTTCCTCCTTCATG
>CALDGV010000412.1 GCA_937941745.1 uncultured Prosthecobacter sp.
TGTTCGGCATCGCGGATGCGCAGGAAGCCGGCGGCCTGCTCGAAGGCCTTGTCACCGAGGCGGGGGACTTTGAGGAGGTCCTTGCGGGACTTGAAGGGGCCGTTTTCGTTGCGGAAGGCGACGATGTTGGCGGCGTGGGTGCTGTTGAGGCCGGAGACGTAGCTGAGGAGCTGCTTGGAGGCGGTGTTCACCTCGACGCCGACGTTGTTCACGCAGCTGATGACGATGTTGTCGAGGCCATCCTTGAGCTGCTTCTGATCCACATCGTGCTGGTACTGGCCGACGCCGATGGACTTGGGATCAAGCTTCACGAGCTCGGCGAGAGGGTCCATGAGGCGGCGGCCGATGGAGACGGCGCCGCGGACGGTGACGTCGTGGTTCGGGAACTCTTCGCGGGCGACTTCGCTGGCGCTGTAGATGGAGGCGCCGCTCTCATTCACCATGACGACGGGGATGTGCTTGGGGATGCCGATCTTGTTGATGAAGCCTTCGGTCTCGCGGCTGGCGGTGCCGTTGCCGATGGCGATGGCCTCGATCTTGAAGCGCTCGATCAGATTCAGCACGAGGGTCTTGGCGTGCATGAGGCTGTTGCCCTCGCCCAGGAGGTAGATGACGTCGTTGAAGAGGAGCTGGCCCTGGGCATCGAGCACGACCGTTTTGCAGCCGGTGCGGAAGCCGGGGTCGATGCCGAGCAGGCGCTTCTGACCCAGGGGGGCGGCCATGAGGAGCTCGCGGAGGTTGTCGGCGAAGACCTTCACGGCTTCGGCGTCGGCCTTTTTCTTGGATTCGAGGCGGAACTCGGTCTCCATGCTGGAGCTGAGGAGGCGCTTGTAGCTGTCGGCGCAGGCCTGCTTCATCTGGTCGCTGCAGGCATTGCCGCCCTTGGTGAACATCTGGGTGATGATCTGCACGGCGGTCTCTTCCGGCGGCTGGATGCGCATGAGGAGGAAGCCTTCTTTTTCCCCGCGGCGGATGGCGAGCATGCGGTGGCTGGGGATGGACTTGAGCGGCTCGGTCCAGTCGAAGTAATCGCGGAACTTCTGGGCCTCCTCTTCCTTGTCCTTCCCATACATGACCTTGGAGACGACGGTGCCCTGCTCGGCGAAGAGCTTGCGGAGGGCGGCGCGGGCCTCGGCGTTGTCACTGATGCGCTCGGCGATGATGTCGCGGGCTCCGGCGAGGGCGTCGTTGGCGTCCTTGACGCGCAGCTCCTCGTTTTCGTGGTCGGGGTTGATGAACTTGGCCGCTTCGGTGGCGAGATCGACGCCGGCGGTGAGAACGTTGGCCTCGATGAAGTCGGCGAGCGGCTCCAGGCCTTTTTCCTTGGCGATGGTGGCGCGGGTGCGGCGCTTCGGACGGAAGGGGGCGAAGATGTCCTCGAGGACGTTCATGGTCTCGGCCTTTTCGATCTTTGCGCGCAGCACGTCGGTCATGAGCTTGCGCTCTTCCAGGGACTTCACGATGGCGGCGCGGCGGTCGTCGAGGGCGACGAGCTGCTCCATGCGGTCCTTCACGCCCTGGATCTGCACTTCATCGAGCATCCCCGTGGCTTCTTTTCGATAGCGGGAGATGAAGGGCACCGTGGCGCCATCGGCGAGGAGCTTGGCCGTGGCGCCGACCTGGATGGCCTTGATGCCCATTTCGCGGGCGACGCGTTCGACGTGGGTGATGTTGATGTTCAGTTCAGCGGCGTCAGACATGGAAAGGGGCGGGGGGAAGGGCGCGGTGCGCCGGGTTGGGCCGCTTGTGTTAGCGAGCCGCTTTCCATGCGGCAAGGTGAAGAGTTTTCCGCCGCGAAATTTAGTTCCTTGACGTGCTGAACGGGCTCAGCAGCGCGCGCTTCAGGAAGGCTCCTTCGTGTGGTCTTCACGCAGGCCCGGCACCACGGGGGCTTTGTCCGCATAGCGGTCAAAGCGGTTGGAGAGGATGAGCAGGGTGGGCGCCCAGAGGCCGACGAAGATGCCGAAGCGTTCCGCATGGGCCTGCTGCTCCGGATCATCGCCGTTCAGGAACCACCAGATCCAGATGGAAAGCAGGATCGAAAGGATGCCTGCCTGGAAGCAGATCGTGCTGAGAGTGCGGCAAATGCTCGGATTCATGAGGGAAAACTAACCAAACGTATTTTCGAGGAACAGCTGAAAGCAATTCCGGGGCAGTCATGCCCAAGATGCGCAGTTTCAGAGGGGTAGGGGCGGGCAGGGCTGGCCTTTGCTGAGGCATTCGCGCAGCCAGCGGACCATTTCTGCCACGGAATCGTGCTTCTTGCGCAGGGCGGAGAGCGCCTGCCAGTCGATGCGCTGGCGCGGCGTGGCGATGGTGATGCGCTGCGGGCGCATCTTTTCCTGCACCTTTTCAAACTGGTCCATGGTCATGGCGCGCAGTTCGCGAGCGGTGGGCAGCTCATCGAGCTGATCGGTCTGCAGGCCGAGGGAGCTGACGCCGATGCCAAACTGATGGCCAAGGCTGCGCAGGGCCTCGACAAGGGCCTCGTCATTCAAGGGCTCGCTGACGACGAGCTCGCTCAGGAGGGTCCAGCGCGTGGCGCTGACGGCCTGGAAGAACTCCGAAGCGCAGTTTTCCAAGGTGAGCCCGAGCTTGATCTGCACGCCGATGAGGCTGGCCTCGGGTCCGCCGAGGTGGCGGCGCAGGTCCATCATGCCGGCATCGAAGCGGGTGACCTCATCCGCGCTGGTTTCGAGGTCCCATTCTGCGGCAACGAGGTCGGGCACATCCCAGAGGCCTTTGACCTCCGGAGGTGCGGCCTGCCCGCCATTGAGCGAAAAAGTGTACTGCGAACGCTGGAGGCACAGCCGCTCATAGATGGCGAGCACGCGCTGGAAGCGGATCTGCATCACGTCCTCATCCACATCCCCGCCGAACAGGGAGCGGCTGGAGCCGTTCAAGCCGGCCAGCTTTTTCGTGCGCTGGTAGTAGCCCTGGCCCTGGTCCACTTTGGCGATGGGCGAGCTGCTGTCGTAGGACAGGATGGAGAAATGATAGCGCAGCGTGGCATCGCTGTAGCCCTCGCCAAGGCGGAGGCGGACAAGGCGGATGAGCTCCGTGCCTTTGATGGCCTGCTCGGGATCGTGCGGGAGGATCTCGGGAAGGATGTTTCGGAGTTGTTCGCGTAAATTCATGCCTGCATGCAGCGCCTGGGATGAAACGCAGAATGCAAGAGCCGGACCAGATCGGTCAAGATCGAATCTGATGCGCCGAGCAATCAGTGCGCGGTGTCCTTGATGCGGTAGCTGCGGCGGCGGCTGTTGAGCCAGCGCACGCCAAACATGTCCATCGTGGCCTTCAGGGCGCGGTTGCCAAAGCCATACTTGCTCACGCCGCTGATGCGCGGGCGGTGGTTCACCGGCATTTCGGTGACCTTCCAGCCCATGCCGCCGATGAGGGCGGGGATGAAGCGGTGCATGCCGTGGAAGAGCAGCAGAGCCTCGCGGCATTCACGCCGCATGGCCTTGAGCGTGCAGCCGGTGTCACGCACGTTGTCGCCGACAAAGCGCGATCTCACGGCGTTGGCGATCCGGCTT
>CALDGV010000413.1 GCA_937941745.1 uncultured Prosthecobacter sp.
GCGCACCTTGTCGAGCGCGGCCTGGGTTTCATTCTGCACGGCGGCCCGGTAGTCAGCATTCAAGGCGGCCAGCGGATCCGGCACGGACGTTGCTGGCGCGGGCAGCGTGATGGGTTTGGAAATCGGAGCCGCAGGGGCCTGCGGCAGTTCCGGTGCGGGCGGCAGGCGGCCCAGCATGTCGGCAGGCATCGCGGCCTCCTCACGGGCGGAGTCTGCGTCATCCGGATCCTTGAGGACGATCTTGTCCTTCATGACGTGGAAGACGAGCAGGATGGTCGCCGTGACGAAAAAGATCGTCAGGTGCAGCCCCGCCTTGAGGCAGGACCAGAGAAAGTCATCCAGCCGCTTCATGAACGAAGGCTGGGCGCGCACCACCGGAGGCGGCGGCCTGCCCGGCGCATGGCGCGGCGGCCCTGGAACCTGTGAAGGCGCGGAAGGTGGCGCAGGAGCTGCCGGAGCCTGAGAAGGTGCAGCCGCAGCAGGCGTCCGGGCAGGTGATGAGGCGGGCACCACCGCTCCTGCCTTGGCGGCGGCTCCATGCTGCTGGGTGCGCAGGGCCTGCTGCAGCGCCTCCTTGATCTCCGCCGCGCTGGCATAGCGGCGCGCCGGATCGGGATGAACGCAGCGCCGGATGACGGCCCCAAAGGCGGGCGGCAGGTTGCGCGAGACGCGGCCGTCTTCCGCCAGGGGCTCGCGGCCAAACATTTCATGCAGCAGGGCCCCGAGGTCATGGAGGTCCGCAGTCACGGAGGGGGAGCTTTCATGCAGCCAGGAGATCTCCCCCTGCGGATTCACACTCATGCCCACGCCGGTGATCTTGAGCTGGTCCTCAACATCCACGAGCACGGTGCGGGCGCTGAGAGCGCCATGCGTCTTGCCCTGCTCATGCAGCATCGTCAGGATGTCGCACAACTGCAGGGCCAGGCTGTAGGCGAGCTTGGGCGGCACCTGGCGCTCGACGATGAGGTCCGACAGCAGGCGGCCGTCCACATGCTCCGTGACCAGGTAAAGATGACCGCTGATGGCGCGCCCGAAGTCATAGACTGCGATGATGCGCGGGTGCACCAGGCGGGCCCGGGCGCGCAGGCGGTCCATGAGCCGTGCGGCGGCTTCGGGCGAAGGCTCTGCCATCACCCGGATCATCACCGTGCGGTCCAGGGCCGGCTGGCGGGCGCGGTAAACGGCGCTCTCCTGGCCGGTAGTGAGGCACTCCTCCACTTCATACTGCGGCAACGCCGCGCCGAGTTCATCGGCGGAGGGAAAAGCGGCGGACGGCAGGGTGTCAGGCATGGGTGGGGATGGTGTTTTGGCGGGAAAGGGCGGCCTTGGCAAGAGCCAAGCGGGAGCCGTCTTGCCGCAGGCCCGAGGCTGGGCTAGGCAGAGCATCATGCAGGCCATCATCTCCAGTTCGAGCAACGAGCGCATCAAGCACGCCCGCCGTGTGCGCGACGGACGCGAGGAAGGGCTGATCCTGGTGGAAGGACTGCGACTGGCCGAAGAGGCCCTGCGTTCCGGCCTTCAGGTGGAGGCAGCCCTGGTCAGTGCGGGAACAGCGGAAGCACGCCTGGCCACACTGATCACACAGATCGAAGCGCAGCAGGCTCCCGTGTGGCAGGTGCGCCATGAGGTGCTGAATGCGCTGACGGACACGGTGCAGAGCCAGGGGGTGGCCTTGATCGCCAGGCGCCCGCAGCGTCTGCTGAAGGACTTCACTGCGCTGCCAGGCACGCTGTTTCTGGCGCTCGACCGCGTGCAGGACCCCGGCAACATGGGCACGCTGCTGCGCACCGCCGAGGCGGCTGGCGTCAGCGGCCTGATCGCCCTGGGCGGCAGTGTGGACGTGCATTCCCCGAAGGTGCTGCGCAGCTCCATGGGCTCCGCCTTCCGCCTTCCGCTGATCACCGAAGCCACCGCAGACCTGCTGATGCAGTTCCGCACCGGGCGAGGCCTGTGCCTCGTGGCCGCCGCTGGCGAGGGCGAGATGGACTACGACCACCATGACTGGCGCCAGCCCACCCTGCTGCTGCTGGGCAATGAAGGGCGTGGCGTGGCCGATGACCTGCTGCAGGCCTGCGATAAACGCCTGCGCATCCCGATGGCGAACGGTGTGGAGTCGCTGAACGTGGCGGCGGCAGGTGCAGTGATGCTTTTTGAGGCGGCCCGCCAGCGGAGATGCGGATGAAGCGGCGCACAGCCTGCGTTTAGAGGCTCATGCGCCATCTTTTCCTTGGGCTCCTGATGCTGGCCTCCCTGCAGGCCAGACCCGTGAACGTCGTTTTCATCCTGACGGACAACCAGGGAGCCTGGACCCTCGGCTGCTATGGCAATCCGGACATCCGCACGCCGCACATTGACGCCCTGTCCGCCGGCGGCGCACGCTTCACCCGGGCGATGAGCAGCAATGCGGTCTGCTCCCCCACCCGCGCCACCTTCCTCACCGGCCTGATCCCTTCCCAGCACGGCGTGCACTCCTTCCTGGACCCAAAGTTCATGATGGGGCCGGAGGCCTACAACACGCTGGGGGAGTTCACCTCCATCGGCGAGGTCCTGCACGAGGCAGGCTACACCTGCGGCCTGAGCGGCAAGTGGCACCTTGGCGCCAACCTCACGCCGAACGAAGGCTTCGGCTTCTGGGTCACCAAGCCGGACGGCAGCACGCAGGAATTCTACCACCAGAAGATCATCGAAAACGGCCAGGTGAGCACCGTGGCGGAATACACCACGGACTACTGGACCCGGCGCGGCATCGAATTCATCGAGGCGAACCGGGAGAAGCCTTTCTTTCTCTTCCTTGCCTACAACGGCCCCTACTCGCTCGGCAGGCTGATGCTCAACGAAGCCAAAAATCGCCATGCCGCCTATTATGCAGACAAGG
>CALDGV010000414.1 GCA_937941745.1 uncultured Prosthecobacter sp.
AACACCACGCTGCAGATGCGGCTGGCAGGCATTTCGATTCTGGGGCTCTTCATCGCCCTTGCTGTCACGGCTTTCTACAATGGGCGGCAGGTGAAGCATGACAGCAACATGATCGCCCAGGATGCTGTGCCAGGAACGATCAGCGCGCATTACATGAGGATGGCCATATCCCGGAGCCTCCGCGGAGCCCTGATCGCAGCCTCTGTGAAGACTCCCGAGTCCCGTGATGCGAGCCTGAATGTCGCTCAAGAGGCTGATGCCGCCTTTGCCGATCATCTGAAGCAGTATCTGGCATCCATCAAAGTGAATGAGAAAGAGGATCTGGCCTTTGTTGAAACGCTGAAGAGCCGTTACCAGGAGTTTCGCAGGCATCGGATGGCCTACGAAGCATTGGTCCTGGCTGGCCGCCGGGACGAGAGCGCAGCCTACCTGGAACGCGAGCTGGCACCGTCTTACCAGCCTGTGCTCAAGGCTGCTGATGATTTGCTCCACTACAATCATGAGCACAGCATCGACTTTGCAGCTTCAATCACCAACAGCATCCGACGGCTGGACGTGATCGTGGTGGTCGTCCTGCTGCTGGCACTCATCTGCATGGCGGTGCTGATCGTGAACTATTTTTTCAGGCGCCAGGAACTGCAAGAGCTGCAGGAAAAGGAGGAAAAGTTTTCCAAAGCCTTCCAGACGAATCCCAGCGGCATCGTCATCACGGATTTTCACACCGGCCGGTGCATTGAGGTGAACGAAAGCTTTTGCCGGCTGCTTGGCCGCCCTCCGGAGGAATTGATCGGCTCCACCACCGTGGAGGCCGGCATCTGGCCAAGCGAAGAAGAACGACAGAGGATTCGGAGACCGTTAACAGCATTGCTAAATCAAGGATTCATTTTTACTGTAATGGTTTTGTAATGGTTTTTTATTGGCACTAGGTGCAACTCCCTGCAACATGACGCAATCATGGCGCGAGAATTGGTCACCCTGAAAAAGGTCAAACACCCCCGTTACAAGTTCCGGGTCACCTACCGCCAAGGGGATGAATATCTCCAAAAATACTTCACGGCGAGGACGGGCCCTAACGGAGCCGATTCATTTATCGCTGAGAAGCGAGTTGAGCTTATCAACGAAGGCCGCAAGCACGCAGACTTCACTGAAGCAGAAAGAAAGGCTATCATACGCTCCAGGGAACTAGCCATGAGCTTTGCGGCTGCTGGAGTGAAGGATTTTAGTCTCGAAGCAGCGCTAAGCTTCTTTGAGGCGCATTTGAATCTCCGGCGACGCTCAGTGAACATGATCGCGGCATATGATGAATTTGTCGAAACGCGTCAGAAAGAGGGGGTGAGCAAGGTTCATCTACGAGATTTCCAATATCGCCTTGAACGATTCGCCAAGAAGCACGCGACACAACTCGTGGCAGAGATCACAACTAGCGACATCGATTCCTGGATCTTCGGCCTGAAGAATGCACCTCAATCCAAGGACAAGCATCGCCGACTGCTTCACAACTTCTTCGAATACTGCGCAGGTCGTGGCTACACCGATGAAAATCCAGTGGTTCGCGCTGCAAAGATCAAGGTCATCCGCAAGCCACCAGGCATCCTTTCACCTTCAGACACCGCTGCCCTGCTTGCGGCAGCACCGGAGGACATCATCCCTGCCCTGGTCATCGGATTCTTTGCTGGATTGCGAACCGCAGAAATTGAGCGTCTAGACTGGCGGGAAATCGACCTCAAGCGTGGCTTTATCGAGATCACAGCAGCAAAGGCCAAGAGCAGCCAGCGCCGATTGGTTGAAATTCAGCCAAACCTCCGTTCATGGCTGCAACCTTTGGCCAAACTTTCAGGACCCGTTCGCCTGAGCGAAATGCGGCACAAAGACCGGCTCAACCTTGCCAGAACATCCGCAGGCATTGCATGGCCTGCAAACGCCTGTCGTCACAGCTTTGCCAGCTATCACCTTGCGTTGTTTCAGGACGCAGCCAAGACCGCGCTGCAGCTCGGCCACACGAATACTGCTGTCCTGTTTCAGCACTACCGCGAACTTGCGACGCCTGATGAAGCCAAGGCATACTTTGCGATAACTCCTCAGGCATTAGTTCACTCAAACGTCATCTCGATGGAGGCAGCTGCATGAAACAAACGAAAAAGGCCCGGGTGCTTTCCCCTCAGCAATTCAGAGAAATCAGGGAATGGCTGAAAAAGGCATGGAAGAGTGGCGGATCGACCGCTGTGTCTTCAGACTGTGATGACTTGCTTTTGCATGGCCGTCCCAATGCACAATATTTTGGGAGGTATGCCCATAGCTCCACTTCAAGTGAAACGATTGCCGCTGCGGCCAGCTTCATATCCCTGATGGAATCGAGGCTTGTTCGTTTCGACAACAATACAGAAGTCAAAATCTCCAGCAGGGTGCATGAAGCCGTTTTTGAGAAATTGCAGAATCGCATCGCATCTAATGACCACCCGTTTTTTGAGTGCGTGGCGATCATGCTAAGACATCGGCAAGAAAAGAAGACGCCAGTTGCTCAGATGGACTGGAGGTCGATCAAAAAACATGCCCCATCACGCTCGAAGCCACTGCCCAAGATGACTTTGCCCAGCGCGATGGAGTTTGCCGCATTTCACGTATTGCGGAAGCGGGTGCCATTGGCGTTTCTCGGAGATGACCCAAATAAGTGCTGCAACACAGCAGTCACCCGTGAGGAGCTTCGTAAAGCACTCCGATTGACTCTGCGGGCCCATGGACATCCCAACCCGGGCCGAGTCACGGATCCTCAGCTCTCCCTGCTGCTGCATACCACTGCGGCTGGTCAATTCCTGATCCCCCTCATGCAAGAGAAGCCGATTATGAAAGCAGCGCAAAAGGTGCAACGAACTCGCAATCGAGAGGACTGATCCGGCCTGCTCTTCTGTGCGGCATGGAACAACCAGATGCCCCTGCCCGCTCTTCGAAAGGCCTTAGCGGTAAAATCACCCGTAGCGAACTCGCCACGCATTGCAGGCTGTCGCTCCGCACCATTGATGAACTCACACGCAACGGGGTGTTGCCCCATTTTAAAATCGGAAAGGCCGTTCGATACGACCTCGATGAAGTTGAGGCAGCCATGCGGCAGCGATTTCATGTCCAGCCGAAAGCGAAAAAGTTCGTCGGAAACAACGGCTAACAAGCGAAGGCCGGATGGACTATGTTCTCCATGCCCCACCCACGGTGGAGCGGCAGGTGCTAATACCTGTGACACCACCCCGACGCAGAACGTCTCTGCGTCGTGGCGGAGGGTGGAAAAGCACCCCAGGCTGGACGGAGCAAAAACGCCGCACCAATCGACGGCGCTTCAATCAGTTGCGCCCGTTCATCCAAACTGGGGTCACCATCATTTACCCCGCTTCGGCGACACCAGCACAACTGGCCGCCATGAATTCTTGCAACCGTAACTTCTGCAAGGAGAAGGCCGTTCCAGCTCGTGCTGTCTGGGAGAGACCAGGCTTTCACCAACACATTGCCCTTGGCATCCCGCATTCAAGCGAGTTGGAGGCGTTATGGCGGGCCAGACTCGCCAAAAGATGGCTCGCTGTTTTCGGCGTTCAGATGGGTCCAAAAGCGTTTTTATGGAAGGATCAAATCGAACCCGACAAGATTGCCAGCTACCTCTCAAAGACTCGAAAAAATGGAGGCATCTGTGTCAAATCAGCATGTCCCTGGATGACATTTGCCCCGAGTTGGGAAGTGGGTTTCCGATCACTCGTGTCAAAGAGCACGGACAATGCGAGGAACTCCATCCAACCTGGAAGGGCAGTCCATCCTCCCAGATCGAAAGAGCCAGCTCACACTCGATCTCCGAGCTATACTGAAAAGCGCGGGCAAACCGCGGAAAAAAGGCGTGGGCTCGGCTCCGCCCGGACCAGCCCTGCCGGAAAGCAGCTGCGAGCTGCATCACGATCCCAGCCAAGGGTCTCTTGCCAGGCTCGCCACCTGAAAAGATTAGCGATAACCAAGGCGGATGATGCCAGCCCCCCTTCCTCCACAACCTTGATCACGGTGCGCCAGTTGGAGCAGAACCTGCCAGCCCGGCTAGCCCTGCTTTTGCAAAATGCAGCCAAGGCGGTCAAGGAATTAGCCAACGAGATGAGACGCTCTTATACACAAATGCGGAATGATCCAGCTTTCGAGCATCTGCTGAGGAGAAAGACCTTTGCGAATGCTCTGGGTGCAAGCCAAACACTGGGCAAGGGTCACTGCTATTTGAGGCATGTTCCTGGAGCGCCTGCAGTCCTGTTTTTGTATGGATTCGGTGGAAAATTCCTCGTTGATGCCTGGGCGATGAAACAGTTGCTGCCGGCTTGCACCATCATTTATCCTTTAAGTGGCCTCGATTGGCTGTGTCGCCCAACCGGGGGAAACTTGGAGTATCTTGACGACCTTTTGAAGCATCTTTATCAAAGAGTCCATCTGGACCTTTCCAACGTCTGGCTGGCATCTTCGATGGAAGTGTCGCCTCATTTGAGATCGCCTGCATGCGTCCAGGACACTTTTCCGGGAGTTGATCAGTGTTGCAGCACGTCCAATTTCCAGGACCCCAGCTTCAGGGCTCCCTCGTGGGCAGAAGATACTCATAATCCAAGGCAATGAGGATGACAGGTTCCTGATTGGAGAGTGCGCCGATCAGGCGGTTATGCTGACCCAAAGCGGAGCGGATGTGAAATTTATGAGCATCGATGGCGGGGATCATTTCTTCTTCCTTTCTCAGCGTGAGAAGATGAAAACCGCGATGGAGTCATTCATTTTTGCCTAGCATGGCTGCGCGTTCCGCCGA
>CALDGV010000415.1 GCA_937941745.1 uncultured Prosthecobacter sp.
ACCACTGTCGAAGGGAAAATGATCAACGACAAGCTCACCCTTGAAGTGGACGGGGTGGATCTGCGTGCCACGCCAGACAAGGAGAAGTCCCTGGCCTGGAACGAGCACTACCTGGGTTCAGCCTGGAAAAAAGCCTTCATCGAGCAGCGCGACCACGCTATTGCTGAGTTCAACGAGAAATACAGTGACGGCAAAGGCGGCACGACTCGCGATCCTAACAAGAGCGCCACCCACCAGAAGCATCAGTTCTTCATGCATCTTCACTCAGCCAAGCCTGAGGCTGCCCATGGTGCTAAAGGCGCTCATAAGGCTGAGGCTCATGCTCTTGCAGACCACGGCGACGGCCACGCAAGCCATCATCCTGAAGTGCAGCTCGAGCGCAAAGACGTGCAGTTTTTCTCCAACTTTACGCCAAAGCTCAACAGCTATTATGCCATCTATTTCACCCTGACTGGTCTGCATGGCCTGCACGTGGTGGCAGGTGCCTTGGTCCTTGCTTATTTCCTTTTCTGCAATGGACGCATGCTTCGTGAAGATCCGGAGCGCCTTGCCAACCGTGTTGAAGTTGGTGGTCTTTTCTGGCACTTCGTCGACCTTGTGTGGATCTTCCTCTTCCCACTTCTTTATCTCCTGTAATCCAACCTGCTTATTCCTTTCGTCATGGCTGATAGTCCTCAAGAAATTCAAAAAGCGGTTCGGAAGATCCTCTGGATCGGAGCCATCCTGATCGTCTTCACCGTCATTACCGTCGCACTTTCCTATGTGGAGCTGCCTTCACACTCGTGGAACTTGATCGTCGGTATGATAGTCGCCACTTTCAAGGCGGCTCTGGTAGCCCTGGTATTCATGCACTTGAACCATGAATCCAAGCTCATTTACAAGATCCTGGCCTTCACCACGGTGTTCGCTCTCGCGATTTTCCTGCTGATTTACTTTTCCAGCACGGATCCGCTCCAGTTTGCCAACTTCTGATCATTCTGCTCTCCGGCCATGTCCCTGAAGCATTTCCACTACGTCTTCCTCTTCTTCGCAGTGCTTTGCGATGGCGGGTTCTGGCTGTGGACGCGGCTTGCACCGGAGAAAGCTCAGGAACTCGGCATTACTGGGATTGGTCAGATCGCCGGCTGGACCAGCCTGATCCTGATTGGTTACTCGTTGTGGTATCTGATTCGTAAATCCCGTCAGATCATCGTTTGATTTTTCTGCCATGACACTCGCCTGCGCCACCTGCAAAGCCGATCCCAACAGCATCATCGCCCAAGCCCAGGACTTGGCCGTCTTGGTTATGCTTGGTTTCCTGGCGATTGGGATGTTCTGCGTGGCTCTGATTGTCATCAATTTTGTCCGCAGGCAGCAGCGCCTTGCTGCGAATCTGCCGCAGTCTTGACTTCATCCCTCCCACTTCTTCGATTCATTTTTTTCACACATGAGCATTTCAGACATCAATACCTGGGTCGGCATCACTCCCAATGCCTCTGAGCACGGTGGTCTTGTGGACCACATGCTTGGCTTCGTACATTGGTTCATGCTGGCACTGTTCATCGGCTGGTCCATTTTCCTGATCAACGTCTTCTGGAAGTATCGTGCCAGCCGCAACGTGAAGGCTGACTATCATGGTGTGCGTGGCCACGCCTCCACGCATATCGAAATTGGCGTGGTGATTGTCGAAGCCATCCTTCTTCTCGGTTTCGCATTCCCGCTCTGGTCCCGCCAGGCAGATGATTATCCGACCAGCGCAGACACCATCAAAATGCGCGCTTTGGGAGAAAAGTTCCTCTGGAACTTCCAGTATCCTGGCAATGACTCCATGCTCAGCACCTGGAATCCTCGCGCCATTTCCCCTACCAACGCGACGGGCCGTGAGTTGAACGATCCAAACGGCAAGGATGATTTTGTGAACCCAGGCACCATGAAGCTTCCTGTGGGTCGCCCGGTGATCGTTGATGTTGCGAGCAAGGACGTCATTCACAACCTTGCCATTGTGCCGATGCGTGCCGCTCAGGATGCCTGCCCCGGCGTGAAATCCCACATGTGGTTCAAGCCGGTCAAGACAGGCACGTGGGATATCATCTGCGGCCAGCTCTGTGGTCCCGGACACGCCCAGATGAAGGCTGTGATCGAAGTCATGGAAGCCAAGGAGTATGATGACTGGGCCAAGGAGATGTCCACGGCCGCTGCAGCGAAAAATGCTGCTCCTGCACCTGTGGCCGCCCGTTGATGGCTCATCGTTAATGCGGTTATTTTTGAAGAGCGGGTGGATTCACCCGCTCTTTTTCTTTGGCCTGGCCGTTCCATAGGTTTGAAGTTCTTCGCTGATTCCTGACGGAATCCTTCCTCACAATGACCCGATTCCAGCGCATCGCCCTCGCCGCGTTTCTCGCCATTGAGATCCTCATTTTCGTGGGAGCCATTGTCCGCACCACAGGCTCTGGCCTCGGATGTCCTGACTGGCCGTTTTGCTATGGCTGCTGGGTGCCACCCACGACGGCAGAGGAGATTGATTTTTCAAAAATCGATTTGGAGAAGTTTCGTCGCAAAGCCGCCGCATTAGGTCGTGATCCTGCCGAAATCACTCCTGAGAAATTGAGGGCAGAATTCAACCCTGTCGCCACCTGGATCGAATACCTCAACCGACTCACAAGCCTGCCAGTGGGACTTTCCGTGATGATTTTGTGGTTTGCCAGCTTTGGTGAATGGTGGCGAGGACGGGCACGCATCTTTCTCGCCTCGACTCTGGCGGTTCTGCTTGTGGGTGTGAATGCCTGGCTTGGTGCCCGGGTGGTTCTCAGCGGCTTGAAGCCTGGCATCATTACTTTGCACATGGCTTTGGCAATGGTGCTCGTCTGCGTGCTGGTTTACACGGCTTGGCGCGGTGTGGAGCGCCCTTGGAGGCTTGCGTGGAAGGCCGGCCCGGATGCAGGTCTTCGTGTTATCGCCTGGAGCCTGTTCATCCTGATTGTGGTGGAGGGCGTCATGGGTTCCCAGGTTCGTGAACTGACGGATGAGCTGGCCCGCACTCATGTGGGGCATTCCAGGGCGGAATGGATTCATGAACTTGAGGTCAGCTGGGTCTATCTGATTCACCGCAGTTTTTCCTGGCTGATTCTTCTGGCGGGGATCGGCTTTTACCGTCGTAGTCGTCGGTTTTTGCAGCAGTGCGGCTGGCTTGAGGCAGTCATCACGGGAATCGTCATTGCACAGATGCTGCTGGGGGTTGTTCTCGCGAATGTTGGCATCCTTGCCGTGGCGCAGGTTTTGCATGTCGGGCTCTCCTCGTTGCTGGTCAGCGCCTTGTTCCTCTGGCTGCTCGGAAGCAGCGGCGATGCCCGAAAAAGTGCTGTGTGAGTCGAGAAAGCGGACTTCCAGCTGCGTTAAGCAGGCATCATGGATGTTCAGACCGGTCTTTCCCGCCGCAGCCTGCTCGGCAGTGCTGGGGTCGGGCTGTCCAGTCTGGCCTTCTCTCAGCTACTGCAATCAGAAGCCCTAGGCTCTGAGTCCCGTTCGCATTTCCCGGCTAAGGCAAGGCGCGTCATCTGGCTCTTCATGCATGGCGGTCCCAGCCATGTGGATCTGTTTGACCCCAAGCCCGAGCTCATCCGTCATGCTGGCAAGCCGTTGCCCGACAGCATGGGCAAAGTCGAGACCCGCCGAAAAGTGGCCCAAAATCCTCTGCTGGCGCCCGTGAAGCCCTTCCGGAAGCATGGTCGCAGCGGAATTGAAATCAGTGACTTTCTGCCGCACATGGCCAGTCTGGCAGACGACATGTGCGTGATCCGCAGCTGCCATGGAGACAGTGTGAACCATCCCCAGTCCGTCTATCAGATGAACACGGGCTCGATTTTGATGGGGCGGCCCAGCTTTGGCAGCTGGGTGGCCTATGGTCTCGGCACAGAGAACGCTGACATGCCTGCTTTCGTCGTGCTGCCGGATCCTGGGGGTGGCCTGAAAGGTGGGCCGCCGGCCTGGGGCAGCGGTTTCCTGCCTGCGACGTATCAGGGGACGACGATGCGACCTGGAGAGCATCCGATCCTCCATCTGCAAAGCCCCCAGAATCCACTGCGACAGCGGGCCACGCTGGATTTGATCCAGCAGATGAACGAGAAGCATCTCAAG
>CALDGV010000416.1 GCA_937941745.1 uncultured Prosthecobacter sp.
GCGACGACCTCTGGTTCCGCCCCGTCAACTTCGTCAACGCCCCCGACGGCTGCCTGCACGTCTGCGACATGTATCGCGAGGTCATCGAGCACCCCTGGAGCATCCCGGATGACATTCATGCAGGCATTGATCTGCTCAAAGGCCGCGACCGCGGGAGGATCTGGCGGCTGGCTCCGAAGGGGCACCCATCGAAACTGCCCCCCAAGATGAGCCAGGCGACCACAAGTGAGCTGGTGGCTCTGCTGGATCATGCCAACGGCTGGCATCGTGAGACGGCTCAAAGGCTGCTTTTTGAAAGGAAGGATGAGTCTGCCATTGCTCCACTGAAGACTTTGCTGACCAGCGCAGCCACGGCCCAGGGCCGCATTCATGCCTTGTGGACCCTCGAAGGCTTGGGAGCGCTTGGCAAAGCCTCATCCGTTGATTTCCGGGCGGCTGACCGGATCACCAACACCTCGCAAAAGACGGATCAGAAGGCCTGGCTGGCTGCTGCCGGAGTCACGCAGGCCGGGCAGGCCCTGCTTTTGCAGGCAGCTCAGGATCGCGAAGCCCGTGTGCGGCAGCAGGCCTTGCGAGTGCGCCCGGAAGCCTTGCTGGCACCTCGAAATGTGAGTGAGATCTACCAGCTGCGGCAGGATGCCGCCAAGCTGCTGCGCGATCCCGCCGAGGTGGTTCGGCTGGAGGCAGTGATGGTTCATGCGCAGATCTTCAACCCAGCGGCCCTGCCGGTGTTTGGTGAGCTGTGCATCCAGCATGAAGCCCAACCGCAGATGCTGCAGTTTGCCCTGCTCGGCAGCGCAGAGTCCTCCTTCCCAATGTTTGCCACGGTGATGAAGTCGCCCAAGCTGGCAGCCTCCACGACATTGCAAAACTTCCTCGTCGAGCAGGCGGCGATGATCGGACGAGCCTTCCTGAAGGGCGATCCCGATGCGCCCTACCATGTGATGAACCATCTCATGCTGCGCGGTCAACAGGATGCCTTCAGCCGCCGGGTCACACAGTCGCTGGCGACCTCACTTCGACGCAGTGGAGCCTCCTTGGATGCCGCCGCGCTGAAGATGATGACCGATGCCGCATCCAAGACTTGGCTGGCGAAGCTCCAAAGCACCGCGCTGGAACTCCTTGAGCAACCCGGAGCCGATTTGACCGAGCGCACCGTGGCGCTGAACCTTCTGCCGGATCTCGTGCCAGCCTCTGAGGCGATGCCTCAGCTCGCCAGCTTCTTTGCCGCCGGGCAGCCTGCCGAACTGCAACTGGCCGCGCTCGAAGCCCTGAACACCTACCGTGAGCCGACCGTGGCCGAGATTCTTTTGAAGGCTTGGCCGGGCTTCACCCCAGCCCTGCGCGACAAGGCAGCCCTAGTGCTGCTGAGCCGCACCGACCGCATCCCCAAGCTGCTGGAGGCCTTGGAGTCAGGTGCCGTGCCGAAATCCCAATTTTCAGCGGCTTCACGGGCCACCCTCGGTCGCAACAAGAACCCCGAGATCGTGGCACGCACGACGAAGCTTTTTGGCGAAGGCTCCTCGAATCGAAAGATGGTGATTGAGAAGTATCAGGCAGCTTTGACAGCTCAGGGAGACGCCGCCCGTGGAGCGAAGGTCTATGAAACGGCCTGCATGGCCTGCCACAAGCATGGCTCACGCGGAAACGATGTCGGCCCGCATCTGGCGACGGTGAAGTCGTGGACCACGGAGCAGCTGCTGACGAACATCCTTGATCCAAATCGCGAGGTCTCGCCGAACTTCGCGCTCTACGTCATCGAAACCAAGGACGGCCGGACGCTGAGCGGCCTCATCCTGAGCGAGACGGCGGGGAACGTGGTGCTCAAGCGTGTGGATGGCGGACAGGAGACCGTTTTGCGCAGCGATATTCAGTCCATGACCAGCAGTGGAGCCTCATTGATGCCCGAGGGCCTCGAAGCCGCCATCCAACCTCAGCAGATGGCCGACCTGATGGCCTTCCTGCGGGAGTGAGGCATTTCAATCATCCTTGGGCGGCGGCGTGCGCAGCGGCTGGGTGTCGCGCATCCGGGCAAACTCCTCAGGCATCAGCAGCTCGATGTCCGCCCCCAGGCTGAGAGGACTCAGGAAGTGGTTTTCCGTGCGTTCGGCAGACTCCGCCAGCCAGGCATAGGATTTGTGATAGAGCTGCAGGAAGCGGTCCACGAAGGGCGCGATGACCTCGGAGGAGGTGGCCGCCATCTCCGCGCAGAGGGCACGCGTGTCCACCGTGGCTCCGGGGTTCATGGAGACGGTGTAGGGCTCCGGCAACCGCCCTTGCAGCAGGTGGTCATTCAGCGGGATGGGGCGCTTGTTGGCCGTGAAGGGATAAATGGCCCCATCGAGCGTGCCCAGGATCTGGCGCACGAGATTGGTCATCTTGGGCACCACCGACTGGAGGGCGCCGAAAAGCGTGCTGTTGTCGTGCAGGTTGGCAAACTTTGCACCAAGGGTCTGGAAGGCGAAGAAGGTGGTCAGCAGTTCGCGAAAGCTGGGCAGGGCGCTGGCCAGGCTTTCATAAACCGCGCACCACTGGGGCAGCTCCTTCTTCCGTTCGCAGAGGGTGTCGTCCAGTTCATGCTCCTCGCTCCACCAGAGCAGCCCGAGGGCAGCGGCGAAACGGCTTTCCAGCCGCACTTCATAGGCCTGGATGGCAGTCTCGACATGCTCCATGACCATCCGCTGCCGGGCACCTTCACTGCGCAGCGCCTGCGGGCTGGTGTCCTCCGTGCCAAACTGGATGCGTGAGACGGAGAAGCCCGCCAGACTGAGCGTCGCCGCAGCCTCCAAATCCCGCCGCCGCTGCCAGGCGAGGTTCCATTCCTGCAAGGCCATCTTCAGCCGGCTGCCCCATTCCTTCATCTCCTCCCGCACCTTGAGGATTTCATCCTGAAGCTGCGGCTTGCCGGGACAGACGCTGTGGGTGGCGCCAAGGCCGCACATGGCGCGCTCGGGATGCGCCAGACCGCCGAAGTAGCGGCGGATCACAATGATGGATTCATCCTCGCGCCGGGTCTGGTGAAGCACCTCCTCCTCGGCCACGAGGCGGTGGTCGTGCAGACTCAGCCCAAGCTCGTGCTGGTAGTAGAAGAAAGTCACCTGACGGGAAAGGTCCACGAAGCTGCGGAACTGCGAGGCTGCCGGAGCATCCACGGGCAGGTGCTTGATGATCTCCTCCCCCTTCGGAATCCGGCGCTGCGAACCTCCGGGCGCAGCATTCAGCTCCCGGGCCGCACGGGCCACATGACGGGCCAGCAGCAGGGAAAGGTTCTCCGGCAGGCGGTTCTGCTTCATCCCGCGCCGGATCTCCACCTTGCTGGTCTCCCAGGCCTTGTCGAGCAGGGCCGTCTTGGCCTGCAAGGCCGCCCAGGCTTCATGTCCGATCAGGTTCTGCGCAGCGGCATCCGCCCCCGACTGCAGACGCAGGATCGCAGCGGCGTTCACCACCCTGGCGACGACGAAGAAGAGCGCAAAAAGCACCTTGGCACAGGTCATCCAGAGCCAGGTGACAAGACGGATGGCCTTCTGAAAGCGCGTCTCCTTGTCCCGGGCCTGCCGCAGGTCCAGTTCCCAGGGATCGCGCTCCATCAGTGCGCGGTAGAACCATGCATTCAACTCGCGCACCAGGTGGCTGAAGGTCGTGCCAATGCCGCCGGCGTTCATCGCCAGCTCCCGCACGAGCAGCGCGGCCAGTTCGCGGGCACTGGTGAC
>CALDGV010000417.1 GCA_937941745.1 uncultured Prosthecobacter sp.
GAAGCGGATCGCGGCAAGACCGGCCTGAGCACGGCGGAGACCGTGGCGCATCCAAACGGCAAGGTGGTGTATGTGTCGAACCGCACGCATGACACGATCGCTGTCTTCCGCTGCGATCCGGCGACGGGACGGCTGACGCTGATCCAGAATGCTCCTGCGGAGGGGGAAATTCCGCGCAACTTCAACCTGGACCCGACGGGGCGCTGGATGATCGTGGCGCATCAGAACAGCAACACCGCGGCGCTTTTCAAGGTGGATGCCGAGAGTGGTAAATTGACCTTCACGGGCAAAAAGATCCCGGTCGGCGGCGCTGTGTGCGTGCGCTTTCTGGAGGTGGAGGGCTGAGAGCATGCTGAAACGGCCCGCTGCCAAGCTCGTCGGGCCTTTGAACCTCCCCAGGCAGGGTGGAACTGCGGTTTGACGCCTCCGGCACGCCCGCTAAAGGCTTGGGCATGTCCCGCATCGGCACCCCGCTTTCATCTTCCGCCACCAAAGTCATGCTTCTCGGCTCAGGAGAGCTGGGGAAGGAGGTCGTCATCGAGCTGCAGCGTCTGGGCTGCGAGGTGATCGCGGTGGACCGCTATGCGAACGCCCCCGCGATGCAGGTGGCGCACCGCAGTCATGTGATCACCATGCTGGATGGCGAGGCTCTGCGCCGAATCATCGAGGTCGAGCAGCCGAATTACATCGTTCCTGAGATCGAAGCGATCGCCACAGACACGCTCATCGAACTGGAAAACGAGGGCTACACCGTGGTTCCCACCGCCCGCGCCGCCAAGCTGACGATGAACCGCGAGGGAATCCGCCGTCTGGCGGCTGAGGAACTGGGGCTGAAGACCTCGCCCTACATCTTTGCCAGCACCGAGGAGGAATTCCGCGCCGCCATCGCCCAGATCGGGATGCCCTGCGTGGTGAAGCCGATCATGAGCTCCAGCGGCAAGGGGCAGAGCGTGGTGAAGACGGAGTCGGACATTGCCTGGTCCTGGCAGTATGCGCAGGAGGGCGGCAGGGCAGGAAAGGGCAAGGTCATCGTTGAGGGCTTTGTGGAGTTTGATTATGAGATCACGATGCTGACGGTGCGGCACGTGGGTGGCACCAGCTTTTGTGCGCCGGTGGGCCACACGCAGATCAAGGGGGACTACCGTGAATCCTGGCAGCCGCATCCGATGTCGCACGAGGCGCTGGAGGCAGCGCAGAAGATGGCCGGTGCGATCACAAATGCCCTGGGCGGTCGCGGCCTTTTCGGTGTGGAGCTGTTTGTGAAGGGGGATGAGGTGATTTTCAGCGAGGTCTCTCCCCGGCCGCATGACACCGGCCTGGTGACCCTGATCTCGCAGGACCTGAGCGAGTTTGCGCTGCATGTGCGCGCCATCCTGGGGCTGCCGATTCCCAACATCCATCAGCATGGACCCAGCGCGAGTTGTGCAGTGCTCGTGGAGGGAGAGTCGAGCAATGTCCAGTTCGGCGCGCTCGACCAGGTGCTTTCGGAGCCCGACACACAGCTCCGCCTGTTTGGCAAGCCCACCGTGAGCGGCCAGCGCCGCATGGCGGTGACGCTGGCCCGTGCTGACAACATCAACACCGCCCGAGCCAAGGCGCATCGAGCCGCCCAGGCGATGGAGATCCGGCTGTAACCCACACCGCAGATGCATTACTCCGAGCCGCCCTCTTGTGGTGGCCTCGTTTCTGCTCTTCAGACGGAAGCAACCATGAAGCACATTGAGATCGCCAGCCTCGGGGTGGGGCATTTTCCCTCCCCCATCCATCAGATCGGATCCATCGAGGCTCCCTTCAAATCCGACGCCGAAGACCGGATTTTGTATTCGAACACGCTCAAGGGCCAGGATGTGCCGGAAGATTCGATGAGCTTTGAGGAGGCCGGGCCCCGTGAGAACCTCTTCTTTGACCCGCCGAAGACCACGGTGGGCATCGTCACCTGCGGCGGGCTGTGCCCAGGGCTGAATGACATCATCCGCGGCATCGTGAACCAGTGCTACCGGCAGTATGGCATCACACGGGTTTATGGCTTTCGCTACGGCTACGAAGGACTCGTGCAGCGCTACGGTCACACGCCGATTCTTCTGAAGCCGGAATCGGTCTCGCAGATTCACACCTTCGGCGGCACCATCCTGGGTAGTTCGCGCGGTCATCAGCCGGTGGATGAGATGGTGGACACGCTGGAGGACATGAATGTGGATATTCTCTTCGTCATTGGCGGGGATGGCACGCTCCGCGGTGCCTCGGCTCTGGCGGCGGAGATCTCCCGGCGCGGCCTGCGCAAGGCCATCGTGGGCATCCCCAAGACCATCGACAATGACATCATGTATCTCGACAAGTGCTTCGGCTTTGAAACCGCCTTTGCCGAGGCGGTGAATGCCGTGAAATGCGCCTACACTGAGTCCTGTGGCGCGGTGAATGGCGTCGGGTTGCTCAAGCTGATGGGGCGTGACAGCGGCTTCATTGCCTGCTTTGCCGCGCTGGCAGGCAGTAATGTGGACTATGTGCTCATTCCGGAAGTTCCCTTCACCCTACACGGCACGGGCGGCCTGCTGGAATCCCTGCGCTACCGTCTGGCCAAGCGCGGACAGGCGGTCATCGTCGTGGCGGAAGGGGCTGGGCAGGATCTTTTGCAGACGGACGGTGCCACCGACGCTAGCGGCAACAAGCGCTATGGTGACATCGGCCTCTTCCTGAAAGACGAGATCAACAGCTTCTTCAAGTCCCGCCGGATGGAGGTGAACCTCAAGTACATCGACCCGAGCTACATCGTCCGCAGCGTGCCGGCGAATGCGCAGGACAACGTTTACTGCTCCCGTCTGGCTCATGCGGCGGTTCATGCCGCTATGGCAGGGAAGACGGACATGCTTGTGGGCCGGTGGCACGGTGCTTTCGTGCACCTGCCGCTGCACATGGTGACGCAGGGTCGGCGCAAGGTGGATCCTCAGAGCGAGCTCTGGCACGCGGTGCTGGAAACCACCGGGCAGCCGGCCCGCTGGGGCTGACGGGCCTTTGAACCCGACGCCAGGAACCGCATTTCCGCTGACTTCCTGCTTTGACACTGGGGGGGCACGCCTCCACAATCCGCGCCCTTTTGCCCCCCGCCTGATGTTTGACCTCCTCGCCACCGACCCAGCCTCTGCCGCCCGCCGTGGCAGGCTGCAGACGCCTCATGGGGTGATCGAGACGCCGGTCTTCATGCCAGTCGGCACGCAGGGAACGGTGAAGTCCGTGCATCCTGAGGAACTGCGGGCGCTGAATTCCCAGATCATCCTGGGCAACACCTACCATCTCTGGGTAAGGCCTGGAACGGACATCATCCGGGAAGCTGGAGGTCTGCATCAGTTCATGAACTGGGACCGGCCGATTCTGACGGACAGCGGTGGCTTCCAGGTCTTTTCACTCGCCAAGCTGCGCAAGATCAAGGAGGAGGGCTGCTACTTCCAGAATCATGTGGATGGCACGCCCATGTTCCTCGGTCCCGAGACCGCCATGGAGATCCAGGCGACATTGGGCAGCGACATTGCGATGCTCTTTGATGAGTGCACACCCTACCCCTGCACTCATGATGAGGCGAAGAAGAGCATGGAGCTGACTTTGCGCTGGGCGAAGCGCTGCCGTGACTGGGTGGATGAGCATCAGCCTGATGCTGGAGCCTTTGGGCGGAACCCTCAAAATACCCGGCAGCTTCATTTCCCCATCGTGCAGGGCAGCGTCTTCCAGGACCTGCGCCAGCATTGTGCCCGCGAACTGGTGGCGATGGACTTTCCAGGTTACGCCGTCGGCGGCCTGAGCGTGGGAGAGCCTGAGGAGGACATGATGCGTATCGCGGAATGGACCTGCCCGCTGCTTCCGGAACAGAAGCCACGCTACGCCATGGGCCTGGGCACGCCGCCGCAGATCATCGAACTCATCGCCCGCGGCATCGACATGTTTGACTGCGTGCTGCCCACCCGGCTGGCACGCAACGGCACGGCCTTCACCTGGGAAGGGATGATGAACCTGCGGAACCACAAGTTTGCCCGTGACTTCCGCCCTCTCTCCGAGGACACGCACCCGCTCTGCCAGGGTTTTTCCCGTGCTTATCTGAGGCATCTGATCAATACCCAGGAGGTGCTGGGATTGAGGTTGATTTCCCTGCACAATCTGCATTTCTACGCGCTCCTCACGTCCAGGGCACGGTTGGCCATCGAGCAAGGTTGCTTCGCCGAATTCCGGGCGGAGGTCATCGCCCGCTACCAGACACGTCCCGACACCACCGATTCATGATGCTTACTTCCTCCCCCCTCCTCGCCCAGGCCGCCGGTCAGCCATCTCCAGGCGGATTGCTCGGCAATCCGATGATCATGATGGTGCTCATGTTCATCATGATGTACTTCCTGCTGATCCGCCCGCAGCGCCAGCGCCAGAAGGAGCATGAGAAGCTGATCAGCAACGTGAAGGTGGGCGATCATGTGGTGATGAATGGCGGTGAGCACGGCATCATCACCTCCACCAAGGAGAAGACCGTGATGGTCAAGCTGGCCGACAACGTGAAAGTTGAATATGAGCGCAGTGCGATCGCTTCCGTGAGCAAGAAGAGCGATGTCGTGGAAGCCACGGCCGCCTGATCCTGCTCAGAACCGAGAACTGAGACCCCTTTCCCAACCCATCCATGAACGCCTACGTCACCTTCATCGTCGGAACCGCCATCCTGCTGCTGCTGCTTTTCTACATCGGCACGGTGGTGCATAAAACCAAGCGCTGGGTGGGCAGTGCGCTCATCATGCTCATGGCGGCCTTTGCCGTGCTGACCGTGAAGAACATGGGCATCCCGCTCGGCATTGACCTCAAGGGCGGCAGTGAGTTCGTGGTGCGCCTGAAGGAAGCCACAGATAAGGACGGCAAGAGCCAGTCCGTGGGTTCGGCGGAAGTCCAGCAGGCCATCGCCATCCTGGAAAAACGTCTCAACCCCAACGGCGAAAAAGACCTCGCCATGCAGCCTCAGGGCAGCGACCGCATCCTGATCCAGATGCCCGGTGTGAAGCCTGAGGACTTTGCAGACGTGCGCACCAAGATCCAGCAGGTGGCCAAGCTGGAGTTCAGGATCGTCCACCAGCAGAGCAGCTCCAAAATCGCCGAAATCGATGGTGGCGGCCTGACCGAGCCGGGCTGGGTGAAGATGAATTACAAGAAGCAGAAGGATGAACAGGGCAACGACCTGCCTGATCGCGGTGCTGAGCTCGTCCGCAACCGTCCTGACATGGAAGGTGACGGGGTCAGTGACGCCTTTGCCACCATGGATGCAGAAGGCTGGAAGGTTTACCTCAACCTGAACAGCGATGGTTCCAAAAAGTTCGATGAGATCGCCGCCGTGAACAAAGGCCGCCAGCTGGCCA
>CALDGV010000418.1 GCA_937941745.1 uncultured Prosthecobacter sp.
CCCGATCATCGGCGATCTTCCCCTCGTGACCGACGGCGACGCCGACGGCTCCGATGGCTGCTTCGTCGAGCTCGCTCCTGGTCCTCAGTGGGTCCAGATCGACCTCGGTGCCTCCACCAGCATCAACAAGATCGCCATGTGGCACTACCACAAGCAGGCCCAGGCCTACGTTGACGTGATCGTGCAGGTGTCCGACGACAAGGAGTTCAAGACCGGCGTCACCACCGTGTTCAATTCCGACCACGACGACACCCTCAAGATGGGTGCAGGCACCGATCCAGCCTACATCGAGACCAACCACGGCCGCGTCGTGGATGGCAAGAACACCAAGGCCCGCTACGTCCGCCTCACCAGCAATGGCAACACCTCCAACGAGATGAACCATTACTGCGAAGTGCAGGTCTTTGGCGTTCCTGGCAAGTAAGCCTCAAGTCGTCAGACTTCTTTTCCATTTAGCCGCCGCGGGCCTCGCTCGCGGCGGCTTTTTTTGTGCAGAGGCGCTGGCTAAAGGTTTAGCAGGAGCTGTGACACCGGGGCAAAGCTGCGCCGGTGCTCGGGGCAGGGGCCCAGCCTTTTCAGAGCCTCCTGATGCGCAGGCGTGGGGTAGCCCTTGTGCACCTCAAAACCATAGCCGGGATAGGTCGAGGCCAGTTCCACCATCAGCCGGTCTCGCCGCACTTTGGCGATGATGCTGGCTGCGGCGATGCTGTAACTGAGGCTGTCGCCCTTCACCAGCGCGCGCTGATGCAGGGGAAAGCTGCGCACGGGCTTGCCATCGATGAGCACGGCATCTGGTCTTGGATTGAGGGCAAGCGCGCAGCGGCGCATGCCTTCCCACGTGGCCTGCAGGATGTTCCGCTGATCGATTTCGGCCACGCTCATCATTTCGGCGTGCCAGCGGATGTCTGGGTGCGCCGTGAGCTCCTCATAGAGTTTTTCGCGCTGCTTCTCAGACAGTTTCTTGGAGTCGTTGAGCACAGGATGCTTGAAGCCGGAGGGCAGGATGACTGCTGCCACGGACACCGGTCCTGCCAGCGGGCCGCGTCCAGCTTCATCAATGCCCGCCACCAGCGTGTAGCCGGCGGCCTGGAGCTCCTGTTCATGATCGAGGGAAGGCATCACCGACTATGAAACGACCTGCTCCCTCCAGCCAGCCGGAATCTTCCACCTTGAGGATTGCCTCAGACCGGCTGAAAAGCCCGCTGCAGCCTTCACGTTTGCTGCATCCCCACCATGAAGCGCCTGCTTTCCCTCCTTGCTGTTCTTTCCCTGGCCGGTTCCGCCCTGGCGGAAAAGAAATCCATCGTCATGATCGCTGGCAAACCCTCGCACGGTCCTGGCCAGCATGAACACAATGCGGGCATTCTGCTGCTGAAAAAGTGCCTGGAGCAGGGCGCGTCGGAGCAGGTGGAGATCAAGCACCATCTCAATGGTGAATGGCCGTCACAGGAAGAGTTGTCGAAAGCGGACACAGTCGTGATTTACGCTGATGGCGGCGGCGGGCATCCAGCGCTGCAGGGCGACCGCCTTCAGCAACTCGACAAGGAGATGAAGCGTGGCTGCGGCTTCCTGACGATTCACTACGCCGTTGAGCCGACCATCGAGAAGGGCAACAAGGAGTTCATCGACTGGATGGGCGGGTGCTTTGAGATCAACTGGAGCGTGAATCCGCATTGGGACGCGAACTTCAAGGAACTGCCAAAGCATCCCATCAGCAGTGGAGTGAAGCCGTTCGGCACCAACGATGAATGGTATTTCTACATGCGCTTCCGCAAAGGCATGGAGGGCGTGACGCCGATCCTCAGTGATGTGGCTCCAGAATCCACGATGAGCCGCCCAGACGGTCATCACAGCGGCAATCCCTTTGTGCGTGAATCGGTGAAGAAGGGAGAAAAGCAGCATGTGGCCTGGGCTTGTGAGCGTGCTGATGGGGGCCGCGGCTTCGGCTTCACCGGTGGCCATTTCCACCGCGGCTGGGCGAACAACGAGCAGCGCAAGCTGCTGCTCAACGCCATCCTCTGGACCGCCAAGGCCAGCATTCCTGCTGAAGGTGTGTCCTCGTCGGTGACGGAGGCTGATCTGACCGCCAACCTCGACCTCAAACCGGGGCAGGGACTGCCTGAAAAGCCGAAGAAAAAGGCCAAGTAAGGCGATTCATTTGCCCCCGAGGTAGCGGGTGAGGTCCCCGGCATAGCCTGCCAGTTCCAGAAAGGCGCGGCCGATGACCTCCCCGCGGGCATTCAGCACGTCGCACGCACCTTCCCAGTAGGGCAGGCCGGTGATGGAGCCGCCTTGTTCCTGGTCTTGGGCCAGCGGACGCAGTTCAAAGACATCCGCACCGCTTTCAATGCGCACCCTGTTGGGATATTCCGCGCCGGAGTGCGGGCTTTTCCAGCTGGCAAGACTGTTCCAGCGGAAGGGGCGCACATTCAGGCGTCCATCTTTTTCGATCCAGGTGAAGGTGGAGGCGGGATCCGTGCTGCCATCCTTCCTGCGCATCCGATAAACCATCACCTCCCGGCCATCGTGCAATTGCAGGGAGGCCCAGTCCCATCCGGTCTGGCCTTCATCGAGCTGGCTGCTGCTGAACTCATGGTCCATCCAGGACTCTCCCTGAACGTCCAGGATTTCATTCCCGATGGTTACGCTGCCCTGCGTTTTCAAGCGGGTGAAGGTGAGGTAGTGGCTCGCTGCTGCTTCAGCCACGCCTTTGCGCGAAACGCCATCCTTGCCGAAGGTCACCAGGGGCTTGCTGGGCTCCAGTTCCAACTTCAGCAGGGCCTCCGCTTTCACGGTTGCCCGAACTTGCAGCTTTTGAGCAGCTTCATCGAACTTCAGCGACCAGTTCGCATTCCGGACGTCCAGGGTGGTGGTGCTGCTGTCGGCATCCCAGCCGCCTCGGTTCAATCTTTCTTCGTGAAGGAAGCGGCCGCTGGTTGCATCCAGCAAGGCCGCATGGGCCAGGTGCAGGTGGCTTACCCCGCCCGAGGTGTCGGGTGCCGCCTGACGGAAAAACGTGACCTGAAAACCCAGGCGACGACCGTTCGGACCATCGAGATGACCGGTGAGATACCACCATTCTGTGCGGAACTCGGGATGGCTCCCGTGGTCGCGCGGAAAGGTGAAGACACGGCCTAGTTGCGGAATCGCAAAGCCGTCCGCAGTGGTCTGTCCCTGCAGAGCCCCCAGGCTCAGCAGAAGGATGAATCCGATGTTTTTCATTCCTGCTCCTCCCATTTCATTTTGGCCGCCCAGCGTCCGACCAGGGCGGAGATGACGGCCCCCACGCCCACCACGGCCAGCAGCAGGCCCACCAGCTGCGCCCAAGGCAGGCTGAATCCGAGCGTCCAGCCAAAGCACTGGCGGTTGACCCGATAGATGAGCAGCCAGCCCAGCCAGCCACCAGAAATGAGGCCGGCGAGCGCTCCAGCCAGGGCCACGCCGGCACCTTCCCAGGCGCTTGTCGCCGCAATCTGACCCGGGGCCATGCCCAGCGAGCGCAGGGTGCCAAGGTCCGGGCGCCTTTCCAGCAGCAGGCTGGCCAGGGCCAGGCCCAGTCCCGCCACGGCCACGGCGACACCGATCACCTCCAGGGCA
>CALDGV010000419.1 GCA_937941745.1 uncultured Prosthecobacter sp.
GTGGGAATATCACAATCTCGCCGCCACAGAGATTCCCGGCCTCGAGATCATCGCGGAAGGCCCGGTGTGGGTCGGCGGCGAAACACTCGCGCACTACACCGCCACGGTTTATCCAGGGCCGAAGGGCAATTGGGTCTTCAATGCCGCCACCATCTTCTGGTGCCAAGCCCTCAGTCATCCCCCCGGACACACACTGCCTTGGTCGCACTGGGTGCGCCCACACGGTCCCGATGAGCGCGTGCAGAAGATCACCCACAACTTCTTGAAAAAGGTCCTCAAGTGAGTCGCCTCGCCTCGCTCACTCTCGCCATGTTATACACGGCCTGCCAGAGTCTGGCGGGCGAAGTGGCAATGCCGAAGCCGCAGGTTTTTCGCACGTTCATGCCGGAGGCTGGGCCGTCTGCATTTGCAGTCGTGCTGACGCCTGAGCTGGTGCTATGCTATGACAATCTGCGTGGGGGCGTGAATCAGGCTTGGCGCGGCACGCTGGACCTGTCACCGACATTGCGGGCGAAAATCAATCTACCGGCGACGATTCAAGGGGCGGTCTTTTACGCGGAGACCATCGTGCAGCCTTTGCGGATGAATGATTCGAGGGAAACGCCGGAGCGGCGGTTCAAAGGCTATCGCTATGAGGAGGGTGCGGTAATTTTTGACTACACGCTCGATGGTGTGGCGATCAGTGAAACGCTGCGGGCGATGGACAATGGGCGCACAGTGGAGCGGATGTGGCGCATCGGGCCGGGCGCGGGTGCGGTGTTTTTCCTCGCCGAGGCTCAAACTAGCGCGGAGGTGGCTTTCACGGGCGGCAGTGAGGTTTCGCCGAACGTCTGGCGATTTGCTGGGGATGCGAAAGCCGGATTTTCCTTCGGCATGAAACTGAAATCGAAGCTGCCGCAATGAAGACCGCTTTCCTGCTGCTGCTCGCGCTCACGTCTCACGTTTGGGCCAACACTTACGAGATCGAGGAGATCGCTCTGCCGCATGAGATGTCGCCGGAACTGTCGGGCATCGCGTTCACGCCTGCGGGCAAGCTGGTGGTGGTGAACCGCAGCGGCGAGGTCTGGATTACGGCGGATGCGAAAGGCGGTGCGTGGTCGCGCTTTGCCTTTGGGCTGCATGAACCGCTCGGGGTGCTTGCTCTGTCGGAGGCGGAGATTCTCGTCACGCAGCGGCCGGAGCTGACACGGCTGCGCGACACCGACGGCGATGGCACGGCAGATCACTACGAAACGTTGAATGACGACTGGGCTGTGACGGGCAATTGGCACGAGTTCACCTTCGGCCTGCGGCAGCAGCGGGATGGCAGTTTCGTTTTCTCCACCGGGCTGCCTGACGTGGCAGGGCCGATCAACACGCGTTTTCCGCGCCTGCCGCTGAACATGGAAAAAGTTCACAAGGAAATGAAGCCCTCGCCAGGCCGCTACGAAGGCTGGGTGATGCGCGTGAGTCCCGATGGGCGCATGACACCGATCGCATCCGGTTTCCGTGCCGCAGCGGGCGTGGGGCTGAGTCCTGCGGGCGAGATTTTCGTCACTGATCAGCAGGGCGACTACATCGCCACGAGCACGCTCGTGCATGTGCAGCCGGGGCGCTTCTACGGGCACGCTGCCTCCTTGAAGTGGCGCGACGACTATCGCGGGCCAGTCGATCTCGAGACGCTGACGAAACTGCGCACGCCGGAGGCCGTCGCGCTGCCGCATGGCGCGATGGGCGGCAGCCCTGGCGAGCCGGTGTGGGATACCACGGGCGGAAAGTTCGGCCCATTCACCGGACAGATTTTCATCGGCGACTTCACCAAGCTCATCAGCCGTGTGTTTCTCGAAAAAGTCGCGGGCGAATACCAAGGCGCGTGTTTTCCGTTCATTCGCGATGCCGTCGGACTGGCCGCGATCCAGGCAAACAGCGGCGCGGACAATCTCACCATCCCCGCAGGCAAAGACGGCCTGAAATACTTCCGCGATGTGCCGCCGCGCACAGGAACGCCGTTGCGAGCGGGCAATATGCGCATGGCTTTTGCGCCCGATGGCAGCCTCTACATCGCGCAGACCACACGCGGCTGGGGCAAAGGCGATGGCTTGCAACGCATCGTCTGGTCGAAGAAAACGCCGGTGGAAATCGCGAAGATGGAACTCACGCGCGATGGCTTCCGGCTCACCTTCACCACGGCGATGGACGCGGAGCGGTTGCGTGAGGCGAAGACGTATCGGCTCGGGCGCTTTCGCCATCTTTATCTGCCGCAGGGCTCGCCGCGTGTGGATGAAACGGCTGCTGAGATCACCGCGATGCGTGTGGCTGAGGATCACCGCTCGGTCGAACTCGCCGTGCGCGATCTTGCGCCTGGTTACATTTACGAACTCGAGCTCGAGCGTGCTCAATCCGCCGATGGCATGCCACTGGAGAACCCGCAGGCCTATTACACCCTCACGCGGATGCTCGATGGGCGTGTCTTCAACGGACCGATGTCGCAGCCGCTCATCGCCGTGAAAGCAGAACCGCGCGAAGGCCCGGATCCCGAGGCGGGTCGGCGCATCTACGGCACCTTTTGCGTCGTCTGCCACCAGCCCGATGGCAAGGGCGGTGCACTGCCCGGTTCCGCTGCGATCAACGCCACGCTTGTCGCCGCGAATTTCACCCAGCGCGGCCCAGGCTCGCCACTGTCGAAGTCCGATGCCGAGCTTTTGAAAACGATCACTGACGGGGCGCTCGGAAAACCCATGCCGCCCTTTGGCAGCGTCTTGAAGCCCGGCGAAATCCGCGATGTGCTCGCCTACCTCCGCGCCGCTTTTGGCGAACCCGCATCAACCAACACCAGCAAGCCGTAAACTCATCATGCGCACTCACTTCACCCTCCTTTTCGCTGCGTTCATCGGCTGCTCCGCTTTCGGGCAGGACAAGCCATCGACCACTCCACGTCTCAATCGTTACATCGAACTCATGGAGGCGAAAAAACCGGCGTTCGGCGTGTTTTCGTCCGTGGTCGCTACTCGCAACGGTGCGGCGATGGCCGGCAGCGGACTCGATTTCGTCATCGTGGACCTGGAGCACTCGCCATTCGATCTCAGCAAGCTCGAGGGCTACCTGCTTGGCATGATCAACAAGGCGGAGATCGTCAAAAATGGCCATCTCCAGCCCAGCGTCACACCTTTCATTCGTGTGCCAGCGGCAGGTCGCGAACAGCTCCAGTTCGTCATCAAACAGGTGCTCGACCTCGGCCCCATGGGCATTGTCGTGCCGCATGTGGACACGGCGAAGGATGCGCAGGCCATGGTGCAGGCCTGCCGCTATCCGCAGCTCAAAGGCGCAGCGGACTACGAACCTGTCGGCAAACGCGGTGTCGGCTACGGCTGGGCCGCACGTTACTGGGGCCTGTCTGGCTCCGAATATGGCGAACGCGCCGATGTGTGGCCGCTTGATCCGAAAGGCGAGATCGCGCTGTGGCTGATGATCGAAACCGAGCAGGCGGTGAACAACTGCCTCGAGATCGCACGCACGCCTGGCGTCGGAGGCTTGTTCCTCGGTCCATCCGATCTGGCCTTCTCGCTCGGCGTGCCGTTGGG
>CALDGV010000420.1 GCA_937941745.1 uncultured Prosthecobacter sp.
CTTTGCGGAGCTGACGCACCGGCTGCAGCGCGGTTTGGCCAGAGTGGTGCCGCATGCGCCGCTGCGGCCTGCGCTGGGGGCGGTGGTGGTGATCGCGCTGGTGTGGGCGCTGGGCACGCGGGACTACCTGGGCCTGGGGGTGGATGCGCCGCCGGGAGGGCAGGTGTCCATCGTGGATTCCTTTGAGCCAGGCGGGGCGACGCCGCTGAGCTGGCTGTGGAAGACGCTTTTCACCTCCGTGACGCTGGCGAGCGGTTTCAAGGGCGGTGAGGTGACGCCGCTGTTCTTCATCGGGGCGACGATGGGCCATGCGCTGGGCGGCCTGATGAACGAGCCGGTGGCCTTGTTTGCGGCGCTGGGATTCATCGCGCTCTTTGCCGGTGCGGCGAACACGCCGCTGGCCTGCACGATGATGGGCATCGAATTGTTTGGCGCGGAGCATGCGGTGCACTTCGCGGTGGCCTGCTTTGTCTCCTATTCCTTCAGCGGGCATTCGGGGATCTACCTCTCCCAGCGCATCGGTGTGGCCAAGCGGGGCGGCTTCCGCCATCTGCATGGACGCTCGCTGCGCGAGGTGCGCTCTGGCAAGGTGGTCGCGATACCGGAGCCCTCATCCGGCGAAAAGGCGGATTGAGCGGACGGGGCGGACCTCATTCTCTGTGCCGCCGCTGCAGGTGTGATGGGCGGCGATGGAGCTGCTTCCGCCTGATGGGCCTGCTGAAAAGAGGCCGCGTGCATTGGGGATGATGCCTTGAAGGCTTCCCACCCTCTGCATGTGTTGCAGAGTGGTGGCTCGGGACGGAATCGAACCGCCGACACGGGGATTTTCAATCCCCTGCTCTACCGACTGAGCTACCGAGCCATTGTCCTCGTTTGGGAGGGCCGCGATAGTGGCAAAGGGTGACGAACTCGCAACGTGTTTTTCACTCTTTCTTCACCTTTCTTACGCGGCCTTCACGGGAGGTGATGCGCGCACGCTCAGGCCGCAGGTGCGGTGCTGGCGGGCGTGCCTTCTTCCTTCTTCTTTTCCTTCCAGGTGCTCTGCACGTAAAGCTCGCGGAGCTGCTTGAAGTCCACCGTGGTGGGGGAGTCGGTCATGAGGTCGCAGGCCTTGTTGTTTTTCGGGAAGGCGATGACTTCACGGATGCTTTCCTCACCGGCGACGAGCATGGCGATGCGGTCGAGGCCGAGCGCGAGGCCGCCATGAGGAGGCGCGCCGAATTTGAAGGCTTCGAGGATGTGGCGGAACTTGATCTGCTGCTCCTCAGGCGTGACGCCGAGCACGCTGAACATCTTCGACTGGAGGTCGCTTTCGTGGATTCGGATGGAGCCGCCGCCGAGTTCGTAGCCGTTGAGCACGACATCGTAGGCTTCGGCACGCACTTTGGCGTATTCACCGGCATCGAGCAGGGGCACGTCCTCGGCCTTCGGGCGGGTGAAGGGATGGTGCACGGCGACCCAGCTCTGGTCTTCGGGGCTGAAGGCGAGGAGGGGGAAGTCCACGACCCAGAGGAAGTTCAGGGCGGTGCTGCCTTTGGTCAGGTCCTGCATGTCGGCGATCTCCAGGCGGACGCGGCCGAGGATGTTGCAGGCTTCATCCCAGGTGCCGGCATAGAAGAAGACGATGTCGTTTTCCTCGACGCCGAGCTTGGCGATGAGGGCGGCCTTCTCTTCTTCGCCAAAGAACTTCCAGAGGGGGCTCTTGTATTCGAGCACGCCGTTGGCATCGCGCTCGACCTTGATGAAGGCGAGCTGCTTCACCTTCATGCCGGCCTGGATGGCGATCTCATTGAGGCGGATCATCTGGCCGGTGGTGATGCCGGCGAAGCCCTTGGCATTGATGGCGCGGACGACGCCGCCGTTTTCCAGCGTGGTGCGGAAGATCTTGAACTCGGACTTCGCGAAGACATCGGCCATGTCCACGATCTCGTTGCCAAAGCGCGTGTCGGGCTTGTCGGAGCCGAAGCGGTCCATGGCCTCCTGGTAGGTCATGCGCGGGAAGGGCAGGGGGATGTCCACGCCCTGGCCGGCCTTGAACATGGAGGCGAGCAGGCCTTCGACGAGGGAGATGATGTCGTTCTGCTGGATGAAGCTGGCCTCGATGTCGATCTGGGTGAACTCGGGTTGGCGGTCGGCGCGCAGGTCTTCATCCCGGAAGCAGCGGGCGATCTGGAAGTAGCGCTCCAGGCCGGCGACCATGAGGAGCTGCTTGTACTGCTGCGGGGCCTGGGGCAGGGCGAAGAACTTGCCAGGACTGAGACGGGCGGGCACGAGGAAGTCACGCGCGCCTTCCGGAGTGGGGTTGGAGAGGATGGGCGTCTCGACCTCGATGAAGCCCTGGGCGTCGAGGTAGTTGCGGGCGGCGTTGGTGATCTTGTGGCGTTGGCGGATGTTCTTGTTCATCCGTTCGCGGCGCAGGTCGAGGTAGCGGTACTTCATCCGCATGTCCTCGTTGGAAAGCTCGCGGTCGAGCTGGAAGGGAAGCACGTCGGCCTTGTTCAGGATGGTGAAGCTGGTGACGACGACTTCAACCTGGCCGGTGGCGAGCTTGGCGTTTTCGGTGCCGGTGAGGCGCTTTTCCACGCGGCCGGTGACCTGGATGACGTCTTCTTCACGCAGGTCATGGCTTTGGGCGGCGACTTCGGCGTTTTCCTCGGGGCGGAAGACGACCTGGGTGAGGCCCTCGCGGTCGCGCAGGTCCACGAAGATGACGCCGCCATGGTCACGGGCGGAATTGACCCAGCCTGCGAGCGTCACAGTCTGGCCGATGTGTTCGGCACGGATGGCGTTGCAGTGGAGGGAGCGGTAGTCGTTCGGGATCATGGCGGGGTGCTGAAAGGGGCGCGGATAATCGGGGGGAAAGCCCGGAGTGCAAGCGTCCCTTGGGCGATTTGCCGCCTGGATGCGTGGGCGTGGCGCCGTGTGGGCGGGATGCGCCTACTTCTGGGGGGCCATTTCGAAGAACATCATGTGCTGCCAGGGCAGCCCGTCGAATTCCCGGGCGAGCTTGAGGCCGTTGGCCGTCATTTCCTTGAGGATCTGGGCCTTGCTCATCTTGTGCTCGGGCTTGATGGGCACGGCATCATCCTCGGCGCGGAATTCCACGAGGCAGATCTGCCCGCCGGGCTTGAGGGCCTTTTTCATGCCTTCCAGCATGGGCACGGGGTGGGAGAATTCGTGGTACACGTCCACCAGCAGGATGAGGTCGCAGCTTTGGGCGGGCAGGCGGGGATCGTGAAACTCGCCAACGATGGTTTCGATGCTGGTGATGCCCTTTTCCGCCGCACGCTCGTTGAGCATGACGATCATCTCGGGCTGGACATCGACGGCATAGACCTTGCCCGAAGGCCCCACGGCCTCGGCGATGGGCAGGGTGTGGTAGCCGTTGCCGCTGCCCATGTCGCAGACGGCCATGCCGGGCTTCAGCCTGAGTTCCTCGCGCATCCGGAGGGCGGCTTCCTCACGCTCGCGCTTGTTGCGGATGAGCCAGTTGGCGCCCTGCCAGTGCATCGTCTGGGCAATGACACGGCCCTGGTATTCCTTGAGCGCTGGCGGGGGAGGTGCAGGAGTTTTTTCCTGCGCCGCCGCCAGGAGGGCTGCGAGCATCAGAAGACCAGGAAGGATGCTGCGCATGGGAGATGGAAGAGCGGAGGGTTAAAGCGCGGCGCGGTAGAGGCCGATGAAGTCCTCGAGGGTCAGCGGGCGCGGATTGAACTGCGCGGTCCACTGCTTCAAGGCCATCTCAGCCAGCGCTGGCAGGTCGGCCTCGGTGACGCCATAGTGGCTGATCTGGCGCGGCATCTGGGCTTCCCAAAGGAGTTCGCTGACACGGTCGGCGAGGTCGCCATCGAAGTAGCTCTCGTAGATCGCAGCGATCTCCGGGAGGGCGCTGTTGAAGCGGATGACATGCGGAAGCATGACGCCGACGGCCTCGCCATGGACGACATGGAACCTGGCCGTGAGCGGATTGGCGCAGGAGTGCGCCGAGCCGAGCATGGAGTTTTCAATGGCGATGCCGGAGTAGGCGGCGCCGAGCAGCATCTGCCCACGGGCTTCCAGGTCCTTGGGATCACGCAGCACGCGGCTGAAGCCTGCATGGCACAGCCGGAAGCCTTCGCGGGAAAAGACGGTGGAATAGGCGTTGCGCTTGTTGGTCACGGCCGTCTCAAGGGCGTGAGAAAGGGCATCCATGCCGGTACAGACCGTCACGCGGTGCGGCTGGGAGACGGTGAGCTCGGGATCCAGGATGGCGATCTTTGCCGCCGCCTTGGGATCGCCGCAGGCCATCTTGACATGCGTTTCAGCGTCGGAGATCAGCGCGTAGCTCTGGCATTCGCTGCCCGTGCCTGCGGTGGTGGGAATGGCGATGAGAGGCAGCATGGGCTT
>CALDGV010000421.1 GCA_937941745.1 uncultured Prosthecobacter sp.
AGCTTTGCTGCTGCTGGCCGGTATAGGCCAAAAGCGGGCTTTGAACCAGCCATGGTGGCGCGCTTTGGGTTCTGTTGGGAAACACTCCTACAGCATCTATTTGTGGCATACGCCATGGCTTCGTTTTTTGCAGCCTTACTTTTCAAAATATCTAACGTGGGCGGAACCCTGGTGGGTTTCATGCATTATGAGTATTGGTGGCTCCATCGCGCTGGGGCGGTTAATGGCGGAGATAGTTGAAAAACCTTGTCTGCGCCTGCGCGAACGCTGGTTCGGTTGAGTATAATTATATATTGAAACAAACATAACATCAATCATTATAAAATATTAAGTTATTTTATAATGATTAGGTTCTTCCTATTAAAATCATGAACATAATCACTAAGTTAAACTTTCAGTATATAAGTCAGTGGTTGCGTTGGCGCCTGGGCCATCAATCTGAAGAGGGCTTCTGGGACCGCTATCTGCGCACTCGCGGGCTGCGCTGGCAGGATGAGTTTAATGATCGCATGAACCCTGATCTTGAATTGTCCCAGGACTTGGCTGCCTTGCTAAAAAATGCATCTCCACAGTCCAGAGTGCTGGATGTAGGAGCAGGTCCGCTAACCATTGTGGGCAAAAAGCTCTTTGGTGTTTCGATTGAACTTACTGCTGTCGATCCGCTGGCACCCCAGTACAACAAGCTGCTGGCGAAGCACGGACTTCACCCTCCGGTTCGAACCCAGGCAGGAAAAGCCGAGGAACTGACTTCCCTCTTTGCCTTGAATAGTTTCGACCTCGCCCATGCACGAAATTGCCTCGATCATGGACTTGATCCATACGCAGCCGTTCAGCAGATGATTAGGGTCGTCAAACCTGGGGGCTGGGTGTACTTGAAACACCATCCCGACGAGGGCATCCGAGAGCAATGGCATGGATTGCATCAGTGGAATTTCTCCCGCTCGGCGGCCGGAGACTTCATCATCAGTTCACGTCAGAGAGAACTCAACGTGACAAAAGCTCTTGAGACCGTGGCTGCCGTTACCTGCGAGATCACCGAGGAGAAAGGCGAGGAGTGGATCATCGTCAGAATCCAAAAAAAGTAAGCTCGGCGGCTTGCTACCAATCCACCATACTAGACAAGCAAATCCCGCTTCTATTCCTGTTTTTAGATGTCCGTTCCTGTCGTCACCTGGATCATGCCCGTATTGAACGGGATGCCCTTCCTTCCAGAGGCGCTAGCCTCCATTCAGCAGCAAACCTTTACAGACCATCAGCTCTATGTCTGGGACAATGGATCCTCGGACGGCACGGTGGAGTGTCTTCAGGAATGGATCCCTCACCGGATTCCTGGAAAGGTGTTCACTGGACAGCCTCTATCGTTAGGCTTGTCGCTGGCCCGTCTTCTGGAAAGCGCCCCTTCACCCCTGGTGGCAAGGATGGACGCAGATGACATCTGCGAACCTCACCGACTTGCCGTTCAAGTCGCTCACCTGGAAAAACATCACGAACTGGCCGTCATCGGTTCCGAGCGAACCAGCATCGACGAAGCAGGAAACGTGATTCCTCCTCGTTCGCGCTTTCCTTCCGATTATTTCGAGATCCTGCATGCAACACTAAGGTCTCCACGACTTATGCACCCTTCCACGCTCATGCGACGCCGATGCGTTGCAGAGGTCGGTGGATACCAAGACCTCTCGACACATGAGTTCCCCTACTGGTGTGAGGACTATGACCTCTGGCTGAGGGTGCTGAGCAAATTCAAAGTGGCTGCTTTAGAGGAGCGGCTCATCAGGTACCGCTATACCCCTGGCAGCCTCACGGAAACCGAGATTCGCCTAAACCGCGCCTCAAATGCCAAGCGGCGAGCCTGGCTACTGAGCTGCGCCGATTTTGCCGGGCTGACGAACCAGGATACCGCGGCACGCCTCTGGGACCGGAAACTCCTATTTGCCCTGCCGGCTCTTCTGAAAATTGCCCGTCATTTTGGCGGGCGTGATGGGCTGGCCGTCAGTTCACGCTTGAGAATGGCGTCCTTTCTCAATGTCGCAGCCTCTTTTCTAAGACGTGAGGACCTCATTACCAGGGCCTGGCTGCGGGCCTGCCGAACCCGCATGATCCGGGAGAACGCTGAATGAGCCTGAAGCAGCATTTGTTAAGGTGGATCGAGCGCCAGAGATTCCTGCCAGATCCGGCAGGAATTCTGGTCAATCGCGATTTCATCATCCGCCGGGGCTTGATGCGTGGTGTGCAGAAATTGGCACCGCTTTTCAGCGGGCATATTCTGGACTTCGGCTGCGGTGAGAAACCCTACGAAAGTCTTTTTCAAGTCGAGCGCTACACGGGTGTGGACATTGAGGTGAGCGGCCACGCCTCAGAAAAGAAAAAAGCCGATGCCTATTTCAGCGGCACCAGCCTTCCCTTCCCGGATGCACAGTTCGACGGCGCCCTTTCCACGGAGGTTTTCCAGTCTGTGCCCGACCCTGCAGCCATGCTGGTGGAGCTCGCCCGCGTACTGAAGCCTGGCGCGCCACTGCTGATCACCTATCCTTTCGCGTGGGAAGAGGTCGAGATGCCTTATGACGTGGCACGCTACACTTCTGTGGGACTGCAGCGTTTTCTAGAGCCTGCTGGCTTCGTGGTTGAAGAGACCATGAAGACACCCAGCTACATCGAGACTCTCACCCAGCTTTTCACGCTCTGGCTCAGCCGCACCTTGCTGCCCTGGAGGCGCAAGTCCTTGCGACTAATCTGCACCGCACTGATCATCGCACCGATCAATGGAGCAGGCATCCTGGCTGGCAAACTACTGCCGAATGACCCGCGCTATTTTCACAATGTCATCCTGCTGGTGCGGAAAAAAGCCCTTCTGACCTGACCATGGCCATCAATGCAATCAGCGCCGAGCTCTTGATGCTCTGCCGCACTCTCCAGCCAGAAGCGCGCAGTTTCCTGATGCTTGGGAGGCAGTGGCTTCGCCTGGTTCCTGAAGAGGCCTCTGCACTTCAGGCACGCCATGGGCTGCATCTGGAGGATCTGGCGGATGCCAAACGCAGTGATTCGGTCTATGCCGAGCCCTTGCTGGAGCGCTTGAAGTTCCATCAGGTCGATTCCCTGGATGCCACTGCCTATCAAGGCGCAGGCTTGGTGCATGACCTCAACACTCCCCTGCCTCTGGAGCACCATGCGAAGTTCGACTGGGTCTTTGATGGAGGGTCGCTTGAACATGTTTTTGATTTCCCGACCGCCATCCGCAATGTCGCCGCTCTGCTGAGGCCTGGAGGCCTGTTCATCACCATGACCCCGGCCAACAACTGGATGGGTCATGGCTTCTACCAGTTCAGTCCAGAGCTGTTCTACCGTGTATTTTGCCCTGAACATGGTTTTCGAACCCGCTTCGCAGCACTGGTTGCTCATGGGCCGCCGCATATTTTTCATGCCCTGCGCGATCCTGCGGAAACCGGACACCGTGCGCAGATCAATCCGCCAGGACGCATGAGCCTGCTTTTTGTGGCTGAAAAGTTGTCGCCCACGGCTTCCATCAAGGAGGTGCAGCAAAGCGATTACTCCGCCCGCTGGAAGGATGGCCGAGAGAAGCCAGCGACCTCAAGTACCGCCCAGAATCCCTCAGGCCTGAAAGCTCTGATTCCAGCTTCTCTTCGTGAAAAAGTCAGCACTTGGAGGATTCAACGCCGCCGGCTGAAAGAAGGTGCACGTGGCATGAGCCGCCATGATTCCCTTGCGTCGGCCTGGTCTGCTGCCCTGGCATCTCAATGAGCCGCCCTGCAAGCATCCTCTTCCTGAGCAGCCATTACGGCATCGGTGCCGCCGAAAGCCTCTGGCTGGAAACAGCAGTGCATCTGGCTGGACAAGGCCACCAGGTGCGAGCAGCAGTCTGCTGGCTGAAGTGGCGTGAAGAACGTGTGGCAAACCTGCGGCATCATAGGATACCCATCGTTCGTCTGGCACAAACCTGGCCACGCCATCGCCTGCTGAAGCCTTTTTTTTGTTCTGTCATGGCCGAGCGACTGCTCTTATGCCGTCTGGTGCGGTCCCTACCTCCAGCCTTGGTGCTCATCTCACATGGGAATGATCATTCCTTC
>CALDGV010000422.1 GCA_937941745.1 uncultured Prosthecobacter sp.
GCCCGGCTCCTGCAGGCCGCTGCCGCTGCGCATCGGGAGGGCCCACCAGGAGGCGGATTCCGTCCAGGTGGTGCCTTCGTCGTCGGAGTAGATCCACATCGCGATGGCACGAGCGTCAAACGAGCGGCTGCTGTGGGGATCGTCACCCCTGGAACGATGAAAGGCCAGCGGCGCGATGAGGCGGCCTTTTGTGGTCTGGATGACGCGGTCGTTGTTCATCACAAAGTAGCCTGGGGCGCTGAGGATCCGCCTGGCCTCACTCCAGGTTTCACCCTCATCCTCGGAAAGGCGCATGTGCGGGCGGCAGTCGATCCAGCTGTTTTTGAGCAGGTAAAAAAGGGCCAGCTTGCCGCTGGCAAGGCGGAGCAGGGAGACGCTCATCACGTTGTTGCCGCCGACGTTCTCAACCAGGGTGACGGGCGGGCTCCAGGTGCGGCCCTGGTCGTCAGAATGAATTTTCACGATACGTGCCGGGCTCTCATCTGCCGCACCGCCGTAAAACTGAGTGTAGCAAAAGATGATCCGGCCAGACTTCAGTGTGGCAAAGGAGCCTTCCGAGTTGCGCGGAAGCTCCTTGCTCGGCTCGACATTGAGCGTGATGACACTTTCCGCATGCAGCGAAAGGGCGAGGAAAAGAAAGGCGAGCAGTTTCATGGGCGGAAGTTCGTCACCAGATGGTCCAGCCGCCATCGACGGCGAAGTTCTGGCCGGTGATGAAGGTGGAAGCATCACCAAGCAGGAAGGCCACGGCTCCAGCGATCTCAGGCGACTGGCCGACACGGCCCAAAGGCACCTTTTGCGCCAGGCGTTCGATGAAGCCGGGCTGATCACGTTGGATGATTGGATTTGGGAAGGGGCCGGGGGAAATGGCGTTGCAGCGCACTCCACTCCTGCCGTAATGCACGGCGAGGTAGCGCGTGAGCTGCTGAATGCCCGCTTTGCCGACACCATACTCGACCGGATTCGGACTCATGGGCGCCTCATAGATGCGGGGGTCTGTGGAGACGCTGCCGTACATGCTAGAAAAAAGCACCATGCTGCCACCGCCCCGCTCGGCCATGGCGTTGCCGACGTCACGTGCGAGTGTGAAGGTCGCGGTGAGGTTGCCATGGTTCGCCATGTCAAAGTCGGATGCCGTGAGGTCATCGAACTTCTTGGCCGTGGAGGCGTAAGTCATGACCACGAGCCCGTCCGGCACGCCCCGCTGGCTGATTTGATCGGCGACGAACTTTTCCAATGCCGCGATATCGCCTGCATCCAGTTCCGCAGGCTGGACATTGGGTGCGGCCTGGGTCTTGCCCGGAAGATCCGCACAGAGCACGCTGGCACCCAGCTCCGTCAGCAGGCGCACCACCGCCTGGCCTAAATAGCCGGCACCACCGATGACCCAGATGTCACGTTGTGGCAGATGAAAGGGTGTTGCGTTCATAGCTTGCCGATCTGGGTGGTGGTGAGTCCGCCGTCGATGGTGATGATCTCACCGGTAATGTAGCTGGCGGCGGGGGAGCAGAGGAAGGCCACGGCTCCTGCGCAGTCTTGAGGCGTGCCAACATGGCCAAGCAGAATCTTCTTCTCGTAGTGCTTCAGAAGGTCATGGGCACGAGATTCCATCCAGGTGCCCGTCAGTGGCGTGCGGATGAGGCCAGGTGCGATGCCGTTCACACGAATGCCATGCGGGGCCAGCGAGACCGCGAGCGAGCGGGTCATCATGACCAGGCCGCCCTTGCTGGTGTCGTAAGCCACGCTGTCTGCCTCAGCCTGGAAGCCATTGGTGGAACTGACGATGACCACGCTGCCGCCTCCACCTAGGGCAACACGCCTTCTGGCAAAGGCTTGTGCCAGAAAGAAGGTGGCTCGCAGGTTCAAGGAGACGGTCTTTTCCCATTCTGTATCGCTCATTTCCAGAAAGGGTGTGTCGAAGAAACCGCCTGCATTGCAGATGAGGGTGTCGAGGGTCGGGCGGAGAGCGAAGGCCGAGTCTATCAGAGAGGCTGGCGCAGCAGGTTCCGACAAATCACACGACACATAGGAGGCGCTTGCCGAATCGCTCTGAAGTCCGTGCCTGATCACGGCCGCACCGCACTCTTCCAAACCCTGTGCGATGGCGGCACCGATGCCCTGAGATGAGCCGGTGACGAGGGCAGAATGCCCCTCAAGAGAGAATGCTTTCATCGGTGAGCTTGAGGTATTTCAGCGTGTTGGTGCAGGCGATGCGATTCACCACCTTGTCACCGGCCGCTTTGAGGGCAGTGACCTCCTTTTCATAGGTGCTGATGAGTTTGACCACCTTGCCGCTGATGGCGGCGGCATAGCTGTAGAAGGGAGAATCGCTGCCCCACATGAACTTGTCAGGATAAGCGGCGGCCAGGTCTGCGATGACACGCGCTGGATCGCTGTAATCAGAATCAAAGCGGCGCTCGCGAGGTGCGATGTAGGCCAGATCATCCACTGCGCCGACGCAGTGGATGCAGTGCGCGGAGTTGTCGAACCAGGCGTTTGGCAAGGCCTGGATGCGGTCGAGGCATTCTTTGTCGAATCGGCAGGAATGCGCTGCACAGAAGCGAATGTCGGGATTGGCTTCGGCGATGTCGAGGATGTCGTGGGCCTGCGCCCAGAGATCATCTTTGGCGACGCTGCTGTGGATCAGGAAGGGGACGTCCCACTCACGGGCAAGGTCGAGGAAGACCCTGCCTTCGTGGGCGAGACGCTTGATGTCACTCTGAATGATGGTGCTCTGGATCTTGATGCCGTGGAAGCGGTATTCCTGGCGCAGCTTGATGAGCTCGGCCGCCTGCGCGTCGGTGCAGCGCATGGGATCCACCATCACGAAGGGCAGGATGCGCCTGCCTTCTTCAGGAAAGAGCTTCTGGCACTCCTCCAGCAGGCGACGGTTTTCAAAGGCATAAGGCACGGTTTCGAGGCCGTTTGCACCAAAGCCAATGGCACCTGAGCGGAACTTCGTCACATCCATGGCGGTGTAGCTGACGAACGGGAAGGCAACCCAGTGCGTGATGCCGAGCGAGCCGCCCTCCTGTGTCATGTCCACCAGCTGCTGCGCATAAGGGAAGTCACCGTGCAGGTAAAAGAGCAGGTCGGCACCAAGGTGGTTGTGGCAGTCGATGAGCATCGCAGGATGAGTTCAGGGTTTTCTGACGGCCACGGCCTCGATTTCAAAGCGGAGGCTCGGTGGCAGGCAGTTGGTGATCGTGGTGCGGGCAGGCTTCGGGTCCTGGAAGTACTCGCGGTAGAGCTGGTTGTAGAGGGACACATCCTCCGCATCGCGGACGTAGTTCCGGGTCTGCACGACATGGGCGAGGTCACTTCCAGCCGATTCGAGGACCTTGCGGAGGTTCTCGACGCTGCGGCGGAACTCGCCTTCAAAGCTGTCACTGATGATGTTGCCCTTGGCATCCACGCTGGCCTGGCCGGAAACGAAAATCAGATCACCGACAACCACGCTTGGGCTGAACGGCAGGTGCGAAGTGGGTGTGTCAGGATCGCAGGGGTAGGAGACGAGCGGGTGGGTCATGAATCGAGCGGGTAGATGGGGCGGCGGAGATGCTTGTAGGGGAAGGTCTTGAGGTTGCTGCTGCATGGTCCGGGCGTATCCACCCAGAGCATGCGGGCTGCGATGGGATCGTAATCCCGGCGATGGGCAACCGCCGCCTTCACACAGATCACCTTC
>CALDGV010000423.1 GCA_937941745.1 uncultured Prosthecobacter sp.
CCTTCAAGCAGATCCTAAATCATTGATCACCAATGATTCTCAAATGTAACAGCCCACGACACAAAGCCCCAACAGGCTGCGCTGGTAGGTGGTTTGTGACAAACCGCCGTCTTTTGTGACAAACTCGTAACACGGCACTTTTTGCCCCCACGCACATCCCGCCTAGAAGCCTTTTGTCTGATTCAACTCCACCCGACCACCGCCATGAAATCCACCCTCTTGTCCCTCGCTCTCATCGCCGCGACGGCTGTCTCCAGCCTTCAGGCCCAGACCACCCTCCGCATCCGCGGCTCCGACACTCTGGGAGCCAAGCTGGTGCCCCAGCTGGCCGAGTCCTTCAAAAAGGGCGGCGGCAAAGTGAGCTTCGACATCGCTGCCGAAGGTTCTTCCACCGCTTTCACCAACCTTGCCGCTGGCACCGCCGAGATCGGCATGTCCTCCCGCAAGGTGAAGGCTGATGAGCGCGCGCTCTGCCGCAGCAAGGGCGTCTCCCTCACCGAATACGAAATCGCCTGGGACATGATCGCCATCCTGGTGAACAAGAACAATCCGGTTTCCGACCTGAGCAAAAAGCAGGTCCTCCAGATCTTCGCCGGTGACATCAAGGACTGGAGCGAGGTCGGCGGCACCCCAGGCCCCATCTCCCTCTACACTCGAAACACCTCCTCAGGCACCTACAAGGACTTCATTGATCGTGCCATGAAGGGCCGTGAATACGGCAAGAACAGCCAGAAGATGGCCGGTAACGAGCAGATCGCCTCGGAAGTGGGTTCCAACGCCAATGGCATCGGCTACGTCGGTCTGGCTTATGTGGGCTCCAGGGGCACCAAGGTGGTCACCATTGATGGGGTTATGCCCAGCGTGGCCACGGTGAAGGACTACCCCTACTCCCGCCCGACCTACCTCTACACCAATGGCGAACCTACCGGCACCACGAAGGAGTTCCTCGACTTCTGCCTGAGCGCCCAGGGTGACAGCATTGTCGGCAAAGTCGGCTTCGTGCCAAAATCCCAGGCCAAGTAATCCGCAAGGCAGCGAGACAAGCCCGCGTCGAGGAGTCCCTGGAAAGAATGCCCCTGCTTTCTTCCATCTCCCCGGCGTGGTTCGTCCAGGCGCATTTTTCTCTTCGACTGCCTGCTTCGTAGCTCTCGCCCCTTTGACTCCGCGTCCACCCTGCATCAAAAAGAATCCTGCGTGCCTTCTGATCGTCCATCGCTCCAAAGCCTGCTTCTGAAAAAGAAGAAGAGTGTCTTCCTGGGCCTCGACCTGCAGCGCACGATCCGGTTTTTCTTCGCCACCAACGCCAGCGTCACGATTGTGGTGCTTGCGCTCATCATGGTCTTCCTGCTGCGCGAGGGTGCAGGCTTCCTCGGCACCTACAAGCATGAGCTGGAGATCTACCGTCGGGCGGGTCTGGAACTGGTTGATGTGGTGGACATCCCTCTCTCCGCCCAGCAGGAGCTGTCGAGCAAGCTTCGCCGTGCCGTCACCTCCAGCATTGATCCCATCATTCAGGAAGCGCGCACCCGGCGGGATGCCGCCTTCCTTTTGAAGCGTGAGGTGGAGGAGCAGACCAAGATCAGCCGGGAGGCTCTGGAGGCTGCTTTGGAAAAAGATCCCGCGCCCGCCGCTGCCGAACTGGATCCCCTCCGTCAGCAGGTCGCCCAAGCCACCGCCAAGGCGGTGGCAGCCATCACGGTGCCGGCCCTCTTCAACGCTGCTGAGGCCGCGCGCCTGAAGGAGGAGTTCGCCAAACTCACTCCCGAGGTCAGTGACCTGCCGCCCCTGCTCATGGAACTGAGCGCTGCCTTCCTGGCCAAGGACAAGGAAGCCAAAAGCAAGTTCGGAACCCTGGTGGATGCTTCTGACGAGCTCGAGGAAGCACCTGAAGCCCTGCGCGAGGTTCTCGATGAACTCAAAGAGGAGGTTCTCGCCACCAAGGAGGCGGCCACCACGCACTTCACGCTCGAAGAAGGCCGCCAGAAGCTGCTCAAGGCTGCTGCAGATGCCAAGGATGCAACAGAGAAGGCGGAGCTGCTCAAGGAAGCCGAAGCCTCGAAGACGGACGAACCCAACTATGGCGAGAGCATCAAGCCCATCCTGGAGCGCCGGGACGAACTGATCGAGAAAGTCCTGGCTTACGCCGCAGCGGCAGATGCTGCCGGCGTGCATCTGCCCAAGGCTGGAGGCACGGCGGAAGCCACTCAGCTGCTGGCCGAGGTGCGTGAGGCCCTGCCCGCACATGCCCGCCAGCTGCGTGAGAGCATCGACAAACTGCGCCACTGGCAGCCCGAGCAGCCGGTATCCATCTTCACCGTCATTGGCGCCTTCTTCTTTGGCACCAACTGGCTCACGAACTCCTCATGGCAGGACTTCTTTGGCTTTGTTCCCCTGCTCGCAGGCTCCGTGGTGATTGCCCTGATCGCCATTCTCATTGCCACGCCGCTCAGCGTCGCCGCAGCGATCTACACCAATCAGTTTGCCTCGGATCGTGAAAAAGAACTCATCAAGCCCGTGATCGAATTCATCCAGGCCATTCCATCCGTGGTGCTCGGCTTCATCGTCATCTCGCTGGTGGGAGACCTGATCAAGGAGGCCAGCGGCCTGCCCTGGCTGAGCTGGATCCCCGGCTTCCCAATCCAGGAACGACTGAACATGTTCAACGCAGGCTGCCTGCTGGCCCTCATGGCCGTGCCCACCATGTTCAGCCTCGCCGAAGATGCCCTGAACAATGTCCCCCAGGCCTACATCGATGCCTCGGATGCCCTCGGCGCCACCAAGCTGCAGACGGTTTTCCGCGTCATCGTTCCCGCCGGACTCTCCGGCATCGCCGCCGCCGTGCTGCTCGGACTCGGCCGTGTGATTGGCGAGACGATGGTGGTGCTGCTGGTGGCAGGCAACCGCATCGCCATCCCCGATTTCAGCGCCGGGCCGGGCGTCGTCTTCCAGCCAGCCCACACCCTCACGGGAATCATTGCCCAGGAGCTTGGCGAAGTCTCCCGCGGCAGCGCGCACTGGCAGGCCCTGTTCATGGTGGGCATCGTCCTGTTTGTGATCTCCCTCGCCGTGAACGCCTGCGCCAGGGCCGTGGTGCGCCGCTTTGAACTTCCGAAAGCATGAGCGATCTGAACTCCAATCCCT
>CALDGV010000424.1 GCA_937941745.1 uncultured Prosthecobacter sp.
GAGCCAAAACGGTTCAGAAGCTGACGGCGGTTCAGAGTGAGATTCGTTGAATTCATGATCAGCAATCGGGTTAGCGTTTCACCACACAGGCGTCGTGGTTCATCAGAGCCTGTGCGAGGACGGCAGCGGCGGCGGCTTGGGCAGGAGGAATCGCTGCATCCAGCTTGGTCTGGCCGGTTCGCAGGAGTTGTGCGGCCTCCTGCGGAGCTTTCTGAAAGTGCTGAAGCTGCTCCTGGTAGAGTTGGAGGCAGATCTGCTTCTCCCTGGCATCTGCGGCGCGGCTCAGGCAGAGCTGAAAGCCCATCTCAATCATCTGCGCAGCATCCCCCTTGGCGTGACGGTGGAGGTTCTCACCCAGCACACGGGCGGCTTCGACATACTGTGTGCCGTTGAGAAGAATCAGCGCCTGGAGCGGCGAGTCCGTTCGCTCACGTTTCGAGATGCAGACAGCACGACGCGGGGCATCGAAAGCCAGCATGGCGGGCGGCGGACTCGTGCGCCGCCAGGTAGTGTAGAGACTGCGGCGATACACGGCATCACCTGTGCCAGGCCCGGCAGGCTTGAAGGCTTCCGTCATCTCATAAGGCAGCACCGGCGGACCTCCCAAGGTCAGCTTGAGAAGGCCGGCCGAGGCCAGGGCATTGTCGCGAATCATTTCTGCCGGCAGGCGGAAGCGCGGACCGCGGGCAAGCCACTGGTTCTCAGGATCGTCTGCCATGGTCCGGGCATCGGCAATGCTCTGCTGGCGATAGACACGACTCATCACAATCTCGCGCAGCAGCGTCTTCAGGTTCCATCCGCTCTGCATGAAGCGAAGCGAAAGGTAGTCCAGCAGTTCAGGATAGAGCGGCCGCTCTCCCTGGCTGCCGAAGTCTTCAGTGGTCTTCACAAGTCCCCGACCAAACAAACTGTTCCAAAGGCGGTTCACCGTCACACGGGCCGTGAGTGGGTGATCCGGAGCCGTCAGCCATCGGGCGAACCCCAGCCGGTTCATCGGCGCCCCTTTCGGAAAGGGGGAAAGGGCGGCTGGCACCGTCGCACCGACTTCCTCCGCGCGTTTGTCATACTCACCACGTGTCAGGATGTAGGCCTTCTTTGGCTGGGGCAGTTCCTGCATCACCATCAATTCCCGCTGCGCATCCTGGAGGGCGAACAGCTCTGCACGGGCCTTTTGCAGCTCTTCCGAGGGAGCCGATGCCCGTGACAGGTCGCGGCGGAAGATGCGCAGATCATCCATCCACCCGCCCTTGAAACCACGGTCACGGAAACGCTCGCCAAGGCTGATGCTGTCCCCTCCTCCGCCCTGGATGGTCTTGGTCAAGGCATCACGGATGACCTCCACTTCGGCCAGCTGGCCATTCACATAGAGACGCAGGCCGGAAGCATGGCTGCTGCCATCGCTGGTGACGACGACATGGGTCCATTCATGGACCTTCAGCGGCGACTTGGCGCGGATGGAAGCCGCATTGCCGGGCCAGAAATGAATGAGCGACCACTTCAGACGACCTTCTTCAATCAGAAGCTCATAGCCACGGCTGGCGGCATCCGTCCAGGCGCGTGAACGGTGCAGGACCACGGCACGCTCCTTCACATCCGGCGTCTTGAGCCAGAGCGAGATGCTGAAAGGCTCCTCGCGCTTGAAATTGCCCAACGGAGTGTCCACCGCATCGTCTCCAGTGAACTGAATCGCCTTCCCAAGCCGTCCCTCGACCAGCTTGTTCTCCCCCTTCAAGGTCGCGGAGGTCTTGTCCACCGCCTTCAACGGCTTGCCATCCTTGTCCTTGGTCTCAGAAGGAGGCGGTGCAAGGGCATCGGCCAGCCTGTTCCACTGCATCAGTTCATCGAAGGGAAAATGCGCGATCTGGCCCTTCAGGGAGGCCAGCACGTAGGAACGGAGTTCAAGCATCTTCCTCGGACTGCCTGCCGCATCTTTCTTCTCCAGTTCCGCCACCTTTGCCTGCAGCAAAGCCATCCTGCTCTTGGTGGGTGCATCCATGAGCATCATCGCTGGAGTGGGAGGCGATGGCGTGAAAAAGGAGTAAAGCCCGGCCTCATCGATATTTTGGAACATCGAAAAGAGGCCGTAGTACTCCTTCTGCGTGATCGGATCATATTTGTGGTCGTGGCAGCGGGCACATTCAAAGGTCAGGCCCAGGAAGGCGGTGGCCACGGTCTGCACGCGATCCGCGACGTACTCAACGCGGTATTCTTCCTCCACGCTGCCGCCTTCGCTTTCCTGCTGGTGGAGGCGGTTGAAGGCCGTGGCCAGACGCTGCTCATCCGTGGGATTCGGCAGCAGGTCTCCGGCAAGCTGCCAGGTGATGAACTGATCAAAGGGCAGGTTTTGATTGAAAGCCTGCACGACCCAGTCGCGCCAGGGCCAGACCTCGCGCTCACGGTCCACCTGGAAACCGTAGCTGTCCGCGTATCGGGCTACGTCCAGCCAGTCCACCGCCATGCGCTCCCCATAATGCGGCGAGGCCAGCAGACGGGTGACGAGTTTGTCGAGGGCCTTGCCAGGATCCAAGCCATGCTCGGCGACAAAACTCACAACTTCCTCAGGCTTGGGAGGCAGTCCTATGAGATCAAAAGACAGGCGCCGAATGAGGGTTTCAGGCTCGGCTTCCGGCTGAAGTGCCAGTCCGCGCTCCTTCAGTCCTGAACTGACGATCTGGTCAATGTCGAGACCCTTCAGCGGCTCCTCTCGGAGAGGGATGAAGGCCCAGTGTGCCTCGTATTCCGCCCCCTCGCTGATCCAGCGCCGCAGGGTGGCCACCTCCTCCGCAGTCAGCTTGCCCAGCTTCGATTTGGGCGGTGGCATGACCTCGTCGGGATCATCCGTCAGGATGCGCTCCAGGATCATGCTCTGCTCGGGCCGCCCTGGATTGATGTGTCCATCCTTGATGGCTGCATCACGGACATCCAGGCGCAGGTCCGCCTTCTGGTTCTTGCTGTCCGGCCCGTGGCAGTGAAATCACTTGTCCGAAAGGATTGGACGAATGTCCCGGTTGAACTGCAGCTTCCCAGCAGCCGAGGCAAGATCAGCACCAGCCAGCACGGCCAGAGGAAAAAGGTGGATGAGGCGCAAATGCATCACCTGCCAGAACGCATCAGAGCCGTGCCCTATTCCGGCAAGCTTGTGTCGGATCGTGAAAACAACCCGTCCAGCCCACCTTTCCTGCTCTGCAAGCGGCCTCCCCGCCCTGTTTCAGCCTGCGGAGTGTTCATCCGTCACGAAAGTCTCCTGCTGTTCGTAACGTAAGGCTGATCGTTCCTGTAAAATCCCCCCGCCCTGCCATGCCGACCCGCCACGCTTTTGCGTCACTGACCGGACTTCTTCTCGCAACCGCACCCGCCCTGCTTGCCCAGGACGCGGAGAAGATCACCTACGAGGACCACATCAAGCCTCTCCTGGAGAACAAATGCTTCTCCTGCCACAACCCGGACAAGAAAAAGGGTGATCTGGACCTCACCAGCTTCGGTGCTGTGATGGCTGGGGGTGGAGGCGGCTCAGTCGTGGATGCCGGCAATCCTTCTGGCTCTCGCCTCTGGACTCCCTGCGCCAAGAATGGAGAACCCTTCATGCCGCCGGCAGGCACTCCCCTCAGTGCCAAGGCAGGTC
>CALDGV010000425.1 GCA_937941745.1 uncultured Prosthecobacter sp.
CAGTTGGTGTTCACGAGGGTGAGATGGCTTTCGATGCCGGCGGCAGTGAGAAGCTGATGCAGGAGCAGCGCTTGGTCTTTGCAGTCGCCATACTGCTGCTGAAGTGTCTGGGCGGCGGGATTCGGGCGGCGTGCGCGAGTGCCGAACTCAATGGCGGTGTAGCTGATCTCTTTCTGCACATGGCCCGCGAGGACGGCGATTTTTTCGCGCGAAGTTTTCAGGCCGTCGGTGAGTTGTGCGGCGAGTTCAGTCACTGGGGTCTCCGGCTTGAAGCGTTCCTGAAGGTCTTTGAGAAACTTTTCGCCGATTTCAGCCCAGGTGCCCTCCATGCCGCCGAGGCACACTCCGGGGACACGATCCTCGTAGAATCCGCTCATGGGCTCATCGGGGTCGAAGGGCAGGTTGAAGCCCATCCAGGCGAGCAGGTTTTTCTCCCGCACGGTTTGCAGCGTTTCGGTTCGAGCGGTGGCGGTTTGTACTTTGTCGATGGCACCGGTGACGAAGACGATGTCCGCCGCGCTGTCGCCAAAGAGCTTTCGTTCAAAGGTGAACGCCTCGGTTTTGCCGAAATCTTCGATGCTCACCTGATATTCGACAGTACAGCCTGGGCGCAGGCCGGGAATCTGGAAATGAAGCTTCTTGCGGTGAGAGGCGCTGCCATTGTTGATGTCCATCACATAGGCGTCACCGGGCGCGGAACCGATGATCTTGCCGTTCTCATCGCGCACCTCGACGCGGTTGATGAAGATACGCTCGCTCAGAGGATCAAAGGCAAATTCGATGCTGCTGAGGTCATTGGCGCCTTCGGTGGTGTAGATGCGTGCCCGGCGGTGCCAGGTGTGGCGCATGGGTTTGGCGGGATCGAAGTGATAACCCTTGGCGGTGAGCAGCCACGCATAGGGCTTATCACTCCCGTAATCTTTTGCGGCGGGATGCGCCGTGAGCGCCTGCTGCACAGCAGCGGGCAGGGAGACGGCCTCGACGGGCGTTTTGATGTCGGAGTTGTTGCCCTGGCCGAGCATGGCGGAGGCGCGGCGCACGGCGTCCTGCACGGTTTCGTTGTCAGGGTCTTTCTTGGCGACTTTTTCAAAGGTGAGCTTGGCTTCGCGGTACCATTTCCGACCCATCTGGCTCCAGCCAAGGATCATGAGGGCGCGTGGCGCCTCTTTGCCATCGGCGAGGAGTTTTTCAGCCATGGCGGCGGCACGCGCATGCTCGTCGGTGTCGTTGAGCGCTTCGCCGAGGTCGTAGCTGACACGGCGGTCGTCGGGGAACTCGGCAGTGAGTTCTTCGAACAACTGGATGCCGCGTTTTTCATCACCAGCGGAAACGACGGTTTGTGGATGCCAGCGGCGAGAGATGACGCTGGGAGACTTTTTCATCCACGCTTCGGCAGCCTGCATCGCAAGCTGGTACTTTTCCTTCGTATTGAGGTGCTGGAGCCATTCGAGGACTTTGTTTTCATCTTTGAGGCCGGTGCTGACGGCCTGCTGGAAGGCGGTGTTGGCGGAATCGTCATCGTTGTTGCTTGAGAGAATGTAAGCGTGGCGCAGGTGCAGGGTGGGACTCTTGGGAAAGGCCGGCAGGTGCGGTGTGAGAAATTGCAGCGCCTCCTTGAACTGTCCGGCCTGCTCCATGGCGTCGGCGACGTTGCCGAGAATGGCGGCGTCCTTGGAAGTCTGCTCGAAGCCGCGTTTGAACCACGAAACGGCTTCCTTGAACTGGTCGCGCTGGTAGAGGGCGATGCCGATGTCATTGAAGACGAGTCCAGCATCCTGACGCTGGGATGACTGTAGCGCGGGCGGCTGGCTCTGGGGCGGCAGCAGCTCGATGGCATCAAGCGAAGCGCGGACGCGAGAGAGGTCACCTTTCTTTTTTGTCGCCCAGCCGGCGTGCAGGTGAGCCAAACGATCCTTCACGGTCACACGCAGGACATAGTCGTACTCGGCATCCTCAACGGTTCGGCTGCCGGTGATTTCCAATCCCTCACCCCAGGCGCAAGGCCAGGGTTTGGCGACCCAGCCTTCATCAGAAGGATAGGGAATGTCCAGGCGTTCCAGCAGAGCGGTGGCGACGGATTCGAGGTCCGGGGCTTTTTCACCAAGATCGACGGGGATGACCAGCAGCGCCTCCATCGGGCGCAGCGCGGCGAAATCGGCGAGAGCCTGACCATGGGCGGGCCATTGTTTCCAGTCGTTGACCGGAAGTTGCGTGCGGTAACCCCAGGCGGGCCGTGACACATTCGCAATGACCGCACTGGGGGAACCGATGCGTTTTTCGTCGAGCACCTTGAACGATTCCATCAACGTGCGGAACTCCGGCGCGAGCCGTTCCCGACCTGCGGACGGCCCCCAGCAGGTGATCTGCCAGGAAAAGCCAGGACGTGTCGTGACCCATTGATCGAAATACATCGGAATGCCCAGTGATTCCACCGTGCGCACGATGCAGGTACGGCGCATGAAGTCGGTCCCGTTGAGGGTGAGTTTTTCCGTCTTGTCATCCTCAACGCTGGTGGCGACGGAGGCGAGGTTCGCCTTCACCGCGTCCATCAGATCCTCGATGGCAATGTCTGAGTCCAGATGCTCGCCGAGCACCATGGCATAGCCCTCGGGCGCGGAACGACGGAAAGCGATGCAGGCGAGCTTGTTGATCGAGGTGGCGTTCATCTTCACCCAGCGTGGCGGGCAGGTCAGCGAGCAATTGAACTCCTCGCTGGTGACGGTCTGTCCGGGTGAATTCTTTTGCGCCAGTTGCTCCGCCAGAATCCGTGTGCGCAGCGCCATCACGGCACCAGAGACGGCAATCAGTAAAAAAATGCCGCCGATGACCAGCGTCCAGAGCAGCCGCGCGTTGCCGCGCATGACCTGCAGCACCAGC
>CALDGV010000426.1 GCA_937941745.1 uncultured Prosthecobacter sp.
AGGGCTGCCGCGGCAGCCAGCAGGGGTATCAGGAGGAGGCGGATCATGGTGAAGTCATGCAAAACAGCGCATCCCACCGCCGGTGGCAAGTGCGGCGCAGCAACGAGGCAGGGCAGAGGGAGCCGCCTCTCTTCAGGTTTGCCGGGAATAAGACCGCCGAAGCCGCCTCCTAGTCACACCTCGTGAAGCGATTCCCCTCATTTTCATCCCCCCTGGCGGAGCAGAAAGGCCGCACTCCCGCATGGAACTCACGCTCGACTTCCCGTTTGCACTGCCGCCAGCCTGCCTGAAACCTCGTGCCGTGACGAAAGGGACGCCGCCCAGCTTTGAGCAGATCGTGGATGCCCACTACCAGGGCCTCTATCGTTTCGCGCTCAGCCTTTCCCGTCGTGAGGAGGTGGCGAAGGACCTAGTGCAGCAGACCTTCCTGCAGTGGGCGCGCAAAGGCCACACGCTGCGGGATGCCGCCAAGGTGAAGACCTGGCTTTTCACCACGATCTACCGCGACTGGCTGAGCCTCGCCCGGCGGGAAAAGCGGCATGAGCAGGTGGAGTTTGAGCCTGACCTGCATGGTGCCATCCAGCCAGAGGAGGATGATGAGCCGCCGCGGGTGGATCATGCCACGCTGCACCGGGCGCTGGAGCAGCTGGAGCCGCATTACCGGGCCCCCCTCGTGCTTTTCTACCTTCAGGAACTCTCCTACCGCGACATCGCGGAGGCGCTCGGCGTGCCGATCGGCACGGTCATGTCCCGCCTTTCCCGTGCCAAAGACCAGCTGCGCGCCATCCTGCGCCGTCTGGAAGACTCCATCCTCCACGCCCCCTTCACCTCGTGAACCGCGAAGAAGCCAGACTCGAACTCGATGCCACCACGCTGCGTCCGCAAGATGCCAGCCCGCAGGCCCGCGGCTGGCTGCAAGACGATCCGGCGCTGGCGGCCTGGCATGAGCGCCGTCGCAGCTTTGACGAAGCCTCCGCCGAGGCCTTTGCCATGCCGGTGCCCGAGGATCTGCGGGAAGCCCTGCTAGGCGCCCATGCTACCAGCTCCCGCCGTCCAGCGCGCTGGCTGGCTCCGGTGCTGGTCGGGGCTGCCGCCGCCTGTCTGCTGCTCGGCTGGAGCCTCGTGCAGCCTGCTCGCGGCAGCCTGCCGGAGTGGCAGCGCGAGTCCATCGTGGCGTTGAACAAGCTCGAGCTCGGCCTGATGAAGCTCGACGACCGCTCCTCAGATTTTGAGGCGGTCAAAAAGCACCTGCTGGCAGCGGGCGCGCCCAGCCCGGAAAGCCTGCCGGGATGCCTGTGCAAGCATTCGACCTTTGGCTGCAAACGCATCCTGGTCAGCGGCCGGCCTGCCACCATCATCTGTTTCAGGATCGAAGGCGGCAAGGAGGCTCATCTAATCGTCATGGAAGATGGCAGCCTGCCCCAGCCGCCGCCGGGGAAGCAGCCCGCCATCCAGCAGAGCCGCGCCTGGCATCTGGCGAGCTGGCGGGAAGGCCGGAAGACCTACCTGCTGGCCACCACGGCGGGTGAAGCGGCGCTGAAGCGGCTGCTCGAAGTCTCCTGACCCTGGCAGCAAAAAGCCCTCATGATGGCTCATGAGGGCTGATTGAGATAGAACCTAACCTGGCGTTCGAAAGGTTCAGGCCTCCAGCTTCCAGGGGCCGCGGTATTCGCGACCCAGCAGCTTGGCAGCCTCGGCATCGCCGATGATCTCCTCCTTCACAGGGTCCCATTTCACCGGGCGGTTCACGAGGAAGGAGATGAGTGCCAGATGGCCCGGCGTGGCGCTGCGGTGGGCCGTCTCCACCGGGGTCACGGTCGGCTGGCGGCTCTTCACGCAGTCCAGAAAGTTCCGGTGATGGCCGGGAGTGGCATAGAGGCGTGTCTTGATCACGTCATCCCCCAGCTTGGGCGCCTTGGCGGCTTCGATCACCTTGTCGCCTTCGCGTTTCTTGATCACCTGCTTCAGCGCCGGGTTGGAGCAGTCGTAGGTGCCGTTGCGGTTCACATAGACCCAGCCGTCGGTGCCGATCCACTTTGTGCCCATGGCGATGTCAGCGTGACCACCGGCGATGACCATGGTGATGTCTCCGGCATACTTCGCCTCGGCGCGGTACTTCGTGGCGGTGTTCCAGATGTCCGTGCGCGGTGGCATGTCCACCTGGATGGGCAGCACCTCGTTCGGGCCGCTGCGGTCCATGTCCATGCCCCAGTGGGCGATGTCGCAGTGGTGGCCGATCCAGTCGAGCAGCTGGCCGCCGCCGATGTTGTAGTCCCAGCGCCAGTTTTTGTGCACACGGCACTCGATGTAGTCCTGCATGGCGGCGGGCCCGATCCACATTTCGTAGTCCAGCTCGGCGGGCGGAGGGGTGACGCTGCGCTTGTCGCCGGTCTTGGCGAAGTCATTGTGCCCGGCGGGCAGGCCGACCTCGACACGCGTCAGCTTGCCGATGAGGCCGTTGCGCACGATCTCCGCGCCGATGCGGAA
>CALDGV010000427.1 GCA_937941745.1 uncultured Prosthecobacter sp.
GACCGTAGGCCGACTGCGTCAAAAACGCACGGCGGCGGACGCTCAAGGCATGGGCAGCGGGATGGAAGGCGTGGGGCATCATGAATCTGAGGAAAAAGAACAATCCAACCGCGTCCGGGCTTTCATCCTTCCGCAGCTTCAGTCCAGCATCAGGATCTTGAAAAGGTCATGCCGCCGGTCCGTCCAAAGCGGCACATCCTGCGGCTCCGGGTCCGCCGGCTCATGCCGTGGCGTGGCCGCCAGAAAGGCTTCGTTCAGCGTCACCAGCACATAGTCGGTCGTGTCGTGGTCGCCCTCCTCTTCCGTGATCACCCGCGTCGTCTTCCAGCCGATGTCCGCCGCCAGCTTCTCCACCACGGGGGCCAGCGCCAGGTAGCTGTTGGTCACATGCACGGCGATGATGCCGTCAGGCTTCATGTGCCGCCGGTAGATGGCAAAGGCCTCCTGCGTCAGCAGATGCATCGGGATGGCATCGCCGCTGAAGGCGTCCAGCAGCAGCACATCAAACTTCTGATCCGGCTCGCGCTCCAGCATCAGCCGCGCATCGCCCAGCACGGTTTCGATCTTCGCCCCCCGCTTCTCGCCATCGCTCAGGTAGCTGAAATGCTTGCGCGCCAGCCTCGGCACCTCGGGGTTGATCTCATAAAAGCGCCACTGCTGGCCCGCGCGTGCATAGCAGGCCGTCGTGCCAGCGCCCATGCCCACGATGCCCACCCGGGCGTCCTGGCGTCCCTGCAGCGAATCCAGCGCCTTGCCGATGCCGGTCTGGTGCCCGTAATACGTCACCGGCTCCTCCCGGTAGGCCGCGCCCAGGTTCTGCATGCCATGAATGATGCCGCCGTGGGTCAGGGTGCGGTAGGTGTTCTCCAGCCCGTCGTCCCAGTCCTCATCCACATTCACCGCGCCGTAGAAATTGCGCACCCGCTCGATGCGCTCGTCCACCACCAGCGTCTTCTTCTGCAGATGGTGCGTGCTGGCCAGCGCCAGCACCAGCGAAGCCGCCAGCGTCAGGAAATGCAGCGCGCGCTTCGGCCGGCGGTAGATCAGCACCGCCAGCAGCAGCACCACCGCCAGCAGGCAGGCATGCACCACCACGGCCTGGGCCCCCGCCAGCGTCTTGACCTGCGTGAAGCCCTCGCCCGGCAGCTTGCCCAGCCATTGGGTGAACCCCTTCACGATACCCGCCAGGATCTCCGCCAGAGTGGCCGTCCAGGGCAGCTTCTCCACCAGCGGCGGCACGTATCCCACCGCCAGACGGTGCAGCGCAAATCCCGCCAACCCCAGCCCCGCCAGCGTCAAAGCCAGCCGGCGCAGGCTGCAGCGCCACACCCAGGCCGCCCAGGCCGCCCAGGCCACCGCAAAGCAAGCGATCAAGCCCAGCGGCCACTCCAGGTAGGTCACAAACACCTGCGGAGCCACCAGGCTCACCAGCAGCCCGCCCAGGGCCCCGCCCAGGGACATCAGCAGGTAAAACTCCGTCAGGTGCGCAGGGCGCGGCTTCAGCCGGGCCAGCTCACCATGGCAGACCATGCAGGCCATGAAGACCGCCGCAAAGCTCCAGCCCAGCGCAAACAGATAGTTCGGCATCGGCTCCGCCGGCAGGTCGAGCCTTTTGCCCAGGGCCGCGATGAACAGAATCCCCAGCGTCGGCAGCGCCCAGGCCCAGCTCGCATACCAGCGCTCATGCTCAAAGCAGATGATGAAGCTCAGCAGATACAGGCTCAGCGGCACCACCCACATGAACGGCACCACCGCCACATCCTGAGACACATGATTCGTCGTCGCCAGCAGCAGCGCGCTCGCAGCCGCCGGCAGCAGCACCCACAGCAGCCGGTGCCACCAGCGCGGCGCGGGCCCCTCCTCCTCCGCCGCCGCCACCGGTGCCTCCGCAGAAGCCACAGCCGCAGCCGAGCGCATCGTGCGCTTCACCAGCGACAGCGACAGGATGGCAAACACCACAAAACCGCCCGACCACACCCACGTCTGCGTCGCCACATCCCACCGCGGCTCAAACAGGAAAGGATAGCTCAGCAGCGCCGCCAGCGACCCCACGTTCGACAGCGCATACAGGCGCCAGGGGCTGCGCCCCGGCATCATGCGGGTGAACCACACCTGCGTCAGCGGGCTCGTGCTCGAAAGCACAAAATACGGCAGCCCCACCGTGCCCAGCAGCAGCAGCAGGATGCGCCCCGCAGGCTCCTCATCCCCCGCAGGCTTCCAGAACTCCCCCGGCGAGATCGGCAGAAACACCAGCGCCAGCAGCACCAGCGCCGAATGCACCAGCCACTGCGTCCGCGGCTTCAGGCGGCTCAGCCCGTGCGCATACGCATAGCCCCCGAAAAGCACCGTCTGGAAAAACAGCATGCACGTCGTCCACACCCCCGGGCTGCCCCCGAACCACGGCAGGATGAACTTGCTGATCACGGGCTGGACCTGGAAGAGCAGAAAGGCACTGAGCAGGCTCAGCAGGGAAAAAAGCAGCGGCATAAGGGAGCACGGAAGAACGTCGGCCAATCCGCCACCTTCCACGCGACCCACCACTTTCGCCACCCCGCCAGTCCGGGCATTGCCAGACCTGCAACGGCTGCTAGCATCCCCCATGCCTCCAGAGCTTCCCTCGCTGACCGATTTCCTGGCCGAACCCATCGCGCGCCGCGCCCTGCTCGCCTGCCTCATGATCGGCTTCGCCAACGGCTTCGTCAGCGCCTTCGTCGTCCTGCGCAAGTCCGCCCTCAAGATCGGCACCCTCTCCCACGCCCTCCTCCCCGGCATCGCCCTCGCCGTCCTCCTCGTCGGCCTCACCCAGTGGAGCGCCCTCGCCGGCGCCGTCTTCGCCGCCCTCATCGTCGGCCTCGGCTCCATCTTCCTCTCCCGCACCTCCCGCCTCGATCAGGACACCTCCATGGGCATCCTCTACACCACCGCCTTCGCCGGCGGCTACCTCATCCTCACCCAGCTCAACGTCCGCCAGAAGCTCGATGAATGGCTGTTCGGCAGCATCGTCGGCATGGCCGACAGCGACCTCTGGATCGCCTTCGGCATCAGCGTCGTCGCCGTGCTCGCCCTCACCGCCCTCCAGCGCCCCCTCCTCATCTACCTCTTTGAGCCCAACATCGCCGCCAGCCTCGGCGTGCCCGTGCGCTTCCTCAACTACGCCACCTTCGCCATCACCATCCTCGTCCTCATCTCCTCCCTCCAGGCCGTCGGCTGCATCCTCAGCGTCGGCCTCATGGTCGCCCCCGCTGCCACCGTCTATCTGCTCACCAACAACGCCCGCACCCTCTTCTGGGGCGGCGGCCTCATCGGCGGCCTCGGCTCCGTCGCCGCCTTCTTCATCAGCTACCCGCTCGGCTGGTCCGTCAGCAGCACCATCATCCTCGTCCTCGGCTCCCTCTTCCTCCTCGCCTACATCTTCAGCCCCCGCTACGGCCTCTTCAGCCAGCGCAAAATCTCCTGAGCCCGGCCAGGCACCGGAGTTCAAGCTGATCACACACTTGCAAACTGCCGGGCAAAACAAAGGCAGCCAGCCGCCCGCATGGCATCGGTCGTGCCAGCAGCACCTCCCGCTTGCCGCCGCCTGATCCGGGGGCATAGGCCAACCATGAAAATCGCCATCCTCGGGAATTCAGGCTCGGGCAAGTCAACCCTGGCACGGCGGCTGGCCGCAGGCACCTCCGCGGCAGTGCTGGATTTGGACCTGGTCTTCTGGGACTCAGGCACTGCCGAACGACCGGCCGAGGAGCGGATCGCCATGGTGCGGCGTTTTTGTGCAGACCACGAGTCCTGGATCCTCGAAGGCTGCTATGCCGATCTCGTGGCGGCCGCCTTACCCTGGAAGCCGGAACTGATCTTCCTGGATCCTGGCCTCGAGGCCTGCCTTTCCCACTGCCGCCAGCGCCCCCATGAGCCGCACAAGTATCCGACGAAGGTGGAGCAGGATGCCAAGCTGGATTTCCTGCTCACCTGGGTGGCCGATTACTATGAACGGGAGGGCCTGATGTCCCATCGCGGCCACCAGGAGCTTTTCAGCCACTACGACGGCCCCAAGCGGCACATCACGGAACCCTGCTAGCCCCCGCCGCCAGCCCGCCCCTGCCCCCCAAGGGCTGCGGGCCACCAGAGCGGGACGGCCTGCCCACCACGACAAGCCGCCCCGCCACCTACCGATGCCACGACCGCCACTGAATGCGGAGGACTCACGGCCATCCTCCGCACCCGTGCCTCCACGCCGGACAACCCATCGCGGCGTGGAAATTCTCAGGCGCCCACCACCTTCGTCACCGTCGGCGAGGGCGCGGCCTCGCCGCCGTCATTGGCGGCGATGACATAGGCCGAGATCGTCGTGCCGGGCGTCAGGTTCGGGAGCGTGTGGTCGAGGTCGCTGTCGCGCTTCAGGAAGCGGAAGTCGGCGTCCACGCCGTCGATCTTGATGAAAATCCGGTAGTAGGTGGCGCGGCGGGCGCGGGACCAGGCCAGCTCCTCCTTGCCGGTGCCCACTGCGGTAATTGTGAGGCTGCTCACCGCCTCCGGCGGGTTGGGATGGGCCGGGATGTTCAGGCCAAAGGCCTCCCAGCGCGGGTCATCCGCCGCCAGCAGGCCGCGCA
>CALDGV010000428.1 GCA_937941745.1 uncultured Prosthecobacter sp.
CGCCGCGCTCGAGCAGGCGGCGGGCGGCGAGGCATTTGCGGCCGAAGATGTCCATCTCCTCGGCGGCGTTGATCTCGGCGGGCCAGACCTTCACGTCGTCGCGGATGCCATACATTGCCTTGATGGCGGCGGGCTCGCGGGAGCGGTCGAGGGCCTCGGGGGCGGCGAGCTGCATGGAGGCGGCGAGCTCGTAGCTGCGGATGCGGGCTTCGAGGCGTTCATCGCCGGGGCGGCTGGCGGCGTGCAGGCCGTTGAGCCGGGAGAGCAGGGCGCCGCCCTCCTGCTCGCTGGCGGGGGTGATGAAGCGGCCGCGCTTGTCGGGGAAGAGGTCGGCGATGGGGGTCTCGCTGCCGGGGTAGATGACGGTGCCCTGGTGCTGGGCGGGGAGGAAGGCGGCGTCCCAGTTCTTGGTTCCGTTGGAGGCGAGGCCGCGGTGGTCGGGCAGGACGACGAAGGCGGGCAGGTTTTCGTTCAGGCTGCCGAGGCCGTAGCTGACCCAGGCGCCGGCGCTGGGGAAGCCGGGCCGGTTGAAGCCGGTGGTCTGGAGCAGGGTGCCCTGGGAGTGCACGCCGGTCTTGCCGACGACGTTGTGCACCCAGGCGATGTCATCGACGACGCTGCCGAGGTCGGCGACGACTTCGCTGAGCATCTTGCCGCTCTGGCCGTAGGGCTGGAAGTCCCAGACGGGCTTCTTCCAGGGGCCGAGGCCGTTTTGGAAGGCCTCCACGGGCTCGCCGAAGTCGCTGGGCTGGCCGTGGCGCTTCACCAGCTCGGGCTTGTAGTCGAAGAGGTCGAGGTGGCTGGCGGCTCCGGCCATGAAGAGCTGGACGACGCGCCGGGCGCGCGGCGGATGATGCAGCCGGGCCTGGGCCTGATCGGCGCTGAACAGGCTGGCGAGGGCGATGCCGCCGAGGCCGCCGCCGCTGTGCCAGAGGAAGTCCCGGCGGCTGAGCGGTGCAGGCGGGGCGGAGCGATGGAAGGGCGAGGTCATGGCAGGCAAGGGGTTCAATCCACAAAGACAAACTCGTTCAGGTTCAGCACGAGGCGGCAGGCATTGGCGAGGCCGTGCTGCGCGGCATAGCGGGCCAGCTCGGTGCGCTCCGCGGCGGTGGGATCGCGCTGCAGGGCGATGCGGAAGAGCGGGTCCACACCCTGCCCGGCGGCGACGCGTGCGGCGAAGTGCTGCGCCATGGCCACGCAGAGCTGGTTGTTGAGCTGGGCCAGCGCCTGCAGCGGCGTTATGGTCTGCGTGCGGCGGTCCACCAGCATGGAGGGATCGGCGCAGTCCAGCACGGTCATCCAGGGCTGCTGCTGGCTGCGCACGAGGAAGCGGTAGATGGAGCGGCGGTGGATCTTCGGGTCCTCCGGATCCGCGAGGTGATACTGGTAGTGCGGGCTGTGCTGGGGCTTTTCGATGACGAAGTCCTGGAAGCTCGGCCCGCCCATGGTGAGGTCGAGCTTGCCTGCGGCGGCGAGGATGCTGTCGCGGATGGCCTCGGCCTCCAGGCGGCGGCGGTTCTGCCGCCAGAGCAGGGTGTTGTCGGCATCGAAGGCGGCAGCACGCTGCCGGGCTTCCTCACCGGGCGTGGAGGTCTGCCGGTAGGTGGCGCTCATGACGATGAGCTTGTGCAGGGCCTTGAGCGAGCCCTTCGCCTCATCGCGGAACCAGACGGCGAGCCAGTCGAGCAGCTCAGGATGGGTGGGTGCGGCGCCCATCTTGCCAAAATCGTTCGGCGTCTCGACGATGCCGCGCCCGAAGTGGTAGTGCCAGACGCGGTTGACGATGCTGCGCCAGGTGAGCGCGTTGTCGGGATGGGTGAGCCACTTTGCCAGCGCCGCGCGGCGGGCGGATTCGCTGCCGGCCTCCTGAAGCTCGAAGGCGAGGCCGAAGCGGCTACCGAGCGCGCGCATCGCGCCGGGTGCCACCTCATCCAGCGGCTGCTTCACATCGCCACGGCGCAGCAGGTGGATGGGGCGCGGCTTGCCGCCTTCCGCGCCGGTGCCCTTGAAGGCCCCGCTGCCGGTGTGGATGGCTCCCGCATACACTTTCTGCGGCGTGGGCAGGGCAGGCAGGGCATCGCGCTGCCGGCGCAGGGTGATGATCTTCCGCTTCGTGGCCTCATCGGCCTGCGCCAGCATGAGCGCATCGCGTTCGCGGATGAGCTTCTGCTTGTCCTCCGCCGTGCGGCTCACCGGCGCGGTGCCGTCGGTGAGGTTGGTTTTGCGCCAGCGCGGCGCGGATTCAATGCTGTCGAGGGCGGTCACGGCGCGGCCTGCGGCAAGGTTGGGGCCGCCTTTGCCGGCATAAACCTCCAGCTCCGCGAGGGCGAAGATGTAGTCGTTCTTGCGCGGTGCGAGCTTGGTGGCCGTGACCCGCACGTAGCGGCCCTTCACGCCATCGTCCTCCGCCGTGCCAGTCTCGAAGGGCGTGAGCCCCGGATTGGCGAAGTCGTTCATGAAGGTGGCGTCGTGCTTGCGCCAGAGGAGGGACACGCCGGTCTTGAACGCCGGATCGTCGCTGACCTCGATCTTGAAGCGCACGGGGAAGCCGAAGCCCGCGCCGATCTGGCCAAAGTCATCGTAGCAGGGCTTCAGCACGATGCGCTGCACGGGCTGGCTGCGGCCGAGGTCCACCTGCACCCACTTCACCGCCTCCTGCACGGGCGAGATGGCGCTGTGGTAGCCGAAATCAGGCTTGGCATTGGGGCTGGCATTCGCCGCCGGGGCGTCGATGCGCTTGCTGAGCGCGGTGTAGGCTTCACCGGCCTTCTTTTTCAAGGGAGCCTCCAGCACCGTGATCTGGTCGAGGATCTGCTTCCGCTGCTTCTGCAAGGCGGCGAACCGCTGCATGGTGGCGTCGTCGGCAAAGTAGTCCACGTCCGTGCGGTCCACCGCGGCAAACACCGCCTGCAGCGCATAGTAGTCCGCCTGCGCGATGGGATCGAACTTGTGGTCGTGGCACTGCGCGCAGTGGACGGTCACGGACTGGAAGGTGTTGATGGTGTTGCTGACCATGTCATCGCGGTCCAGGTGGCGGGCGATCTTGCCGTCGATCTTCGTCTCCGGCACCTCGGCGTGGCCGATGTAGTCCCAGGGCCCGGCGGCGATGAAGCCCAGCGCGGTGATGCCATCCACGGTGCCGGGGAAGAGCACATCGCCCGCGACCTGCTCCTGCACAAAGCGCGCGTAGGGCTTGTCGTTGTTGAAGGCGCGGATCACGTAGTCGCGGTAGGGCCAGGCGTTCATGCGCGGCTTGTCCTTGTCGTAGCCATGCGTCTCCCCGTAGTGGACGACATCCAGCCAGTGCCGCGCCCAGCGTTCGCCGTGGCGCGGGCTCGCCAGCAGGCGGTCCACAAGCCGTTCGTAGGCCTTGGGGTCGGTGTCGGCGCAGAACGCCTGCGCCTCCTCATAGGTCGGCGGCAGGCCGGTGAGGTCATAAGACACCCGGCGGATCAGGCTGAGCCGGTCCGCCTCCGGGGAAGGGGAGAGCCCCTTCTCCTGCAGCTTGGCGCGGATGAAGGCATCGATCGGGCTGGCGCCCTCCGCCGGCACCGCCGGCTGCTTCAGCGGCTGAAAGCTCCAGTGCGTCGTCGCCTCGGTCTTGGGTTCCGTCTTGGCCACGGTCGTCTCCGGCCACACCGCGCCCTCGACGATCCACTTTTTCAGGATCGCAATCTGCGCGGCGTTCAGCGGCTGGGCGTCGCTTTTGCGCGGCGGCATGAAGAGCTCCTTGTTCGAGCCATCCACCAGATGCAGCAGCGAGCCTGCCTCCGGCTTGCCGGGCACGATGGCCACCTGGCCGCTCTCACCTCCCGCGAGCGCTGCGGCGCGCGAATCCAGCCGGTAGTCACTCTTCTGCTTTTCCGCCCCATGGCAGGAGGTGCAGTGCGCGTCGAAGATGGGCTTCACCTCGCGGGTGAAGTCCACCGGCGCCGCCAGTGCGGCGGAGGCAAGACCGAGGAGGGGCAAAGCAAGGACTCTCATGACAGGGAAGATGGGTGAACGCGGCGGCTTGTCATGCCACGCGAGCGCGGGACAGATTCATACAAGACCTTCCTTCAAAGCCTTGGTCACGGCCCCGGTGCGGGTGTTGACCTCCAGCTTTTCGTAGATGCGCCGCAGGTAGGTGTCCACGGTGTGAACGCTGAGGGTGAGGCGGCCGGCGATCTCCTTTTTGATCAGGCCGCTGACCATGAGCTGGAGGATCTCCTTTTCGCGTTCGCTCAGGCCGTAGTCGCTCTGTTTCGGCGCGAGCCTGGAAAACATCTCCAGCACCCGGCGGGCAATGCGCGGGTTCATCGGTGAGCCTCCATCCAGAGCCTCGCGCACGGCCTGGGTGATCTCCGCCGCGCTGCTGGTCTTCAGCAGGTAGCCCGCCGCCCCGGCGCAGATGGCGGCGAACACTTTGTCGTCGTCTTCGAAGACCGTGAGAATGACCACGAGTGTTTTCGGAGCCTTCTCTTTGATGAAACGAATGCCTTCCAGCCCGCTCATGCCGGGCAGGCCGACATCGAGCAGGATCAGGTCGGGCGCTGTCTCGTGGGCGAGCCTCGCCAGGGCCTTTTCGCAGGAGTCGAAATCCCCGTCGCAGCGCAGCCCGGCCTCGGCGTTCAGCACCCGCGCAAGCGTGCGGCGGAAGGCGGCATGGTCCTCGATGATCCAGAGCGTGTTCATGACAGGGCGGCCTCCAGGGTGATGCGCGTGCCCTGACCCGCCGCGCTGCAGATCTGCAAGGTGCCGCCGAGGGTTTCCGCACGGTGGCGCAGGTTGGCGAGGCCGTTGCCAGCGGTCACGGCCTCTGCATCAAAGCCGCAGCCGTCATCCTCGACTTCGAGATGAAAGCGGTTTGCCTGCCAGCCGATCCTGACCTGCACGGCTGCCGCCCTGGCATGGCGTGCGATGTTGTGAACGGCCTCGCGGAACAACAGGAACACCTGGCGGTGAAACTCCAGCGAAGCCGTGGCGCTCTCATCGCCGTCTTGAACCTGCACCTGCCATTCGACTCCCTTGAGCAGCGCCGCGGCGCTCTGCCGCATGGCTTCGGCAAGGCTGGCGAGCCGTGGTGCATCGCCCTCACGCACGAGCCAGATGATGCCGCGCATGGACTCCGCCGCCTCGCCGGCGAGACGGTGGATCTCCTGGAGTGCCTCATCGCCGCTGTTGTCCCGCAGGGCCAGCTCCGACATGAGCCGGATGCTGCCCAGATGGCTGCCGATCTCATCGTGCAGGTCGCGCGAGATGCGCTGCCGCAGCGCTTCCATCTCGCGCTGCCGCGCCCGCTTCATGCGCCGCAAGAGCAGTCCTGCAGCCGCGAGACCGCCCAGCCCGACGGCCACCGCCAGCCCGGCCGCGCGTGCTCTTGCGACCTCGCTGGCGCGATCGCTCAAGGCGGACACGCGCCCGAGTTCAGCAGTCAGCTCCCGCCGTTCCGACAAGGCCGCCAGCCATTCCGCCTCCGGCAGGAGTGCTCCCGCACTGGTGAGGCCGTCCACCAGATGCTCGGCATGCCATTGCGTGGTCGTCGTCTCGTCCAGGCACGTCACCCGTGCTCCTCGCGCAAGGTTTTCGCGCCCTTGGAAAGCCTGCAGCTCCGCCAGCGCGAAGACAAAATCTGCGCTGCGTTCCCACAGGCGCGTCGCCGTCACTCGAATCGTCCTGGCCTGCAAACCCGGTGTGGGAATGACCACCGGCGTGTCGCCCGGATTCGTGAAATCCGTGCCCGTGCTGTCCAGAACGGTCTTTCCATCCGCCTCCACCCGGAAGCGGCGTGGAAAGCCAAAGCCAAAGCGGTCCGGGTAGTCGCCAGGATGCGCGGGAATGAGGCGGATCTCATCCACCGCGAGTGTTGAACCCAAGTCCACCTCCACCCATTTCTCCGCCTCCGGCACTGGCGATATCGCGCTGTGCCAGCCGTTTCGGCGCTCGCTGCCCGGCTGCATCGGCAATCCGAGCGCATGCGTGCCATCCACCAGATGCCGCGGCGACCAGGTCGGCAGCGTCTCCACGGCCTTGGCGGCCTCCACTGGGCAGCCGAGCGCCACATTCCTCCCGCTGCTGAAGACCAGCAGTTCGCCCAAGGCAAACATCGCCCGCGATTCGAGCCCTGGCTGAAAGGCGAGCTGGGTCGCCGTGAAACGCACGTAGCGGGCCTTCACCCCCTTGGCGGGAACCTGCCAGGGTGCCAGCACGGCAGGGGCATCCTGCGGCGTGTGATCGAGCAGCGTCATGGACTCAGCAAACAGCGCATCGTTGGAGGCATCCACGCGAAAACGCTTTGGAAATCCATAGGCTTCCGCACCGCCCAGCAGCGCTGGAACGAAGACGACCGCCTCCAGTTCGCGCTCTGCGCCCAGATCCACCTGCACCCAGCGCACCGACTCCGCCGCCGAGGCAAACCCGCTGTGAAATCCCGCCCGTTCATGCACCTGTGGCTGCGGCAGGGGCGGCAGCGCTGCCAGCCGGCCCACGATTTCCTGCCGCTGGCTGCCCAGCTCCTGCAGCTCCGCATTCAACCACGCCCAGCCACCCTCGGCTTGGACAAGCGAGGCCAGGCAGAAACAGAGGATCAGCGCGGCTTTCAACCCCATGATCCTTCACAACGTCCGCCCGGCTGTCACTCACGCAATCGCGGGACACCGGAACTGTCACGGCGGTCGCATCACGGACTTTCGACGACCCGCTGAAGGTGCGCCGCGAGCCGCTCACGCATGCGATTCATGCGTTCGGCTTGTGCGGGTTGCTTCGCGACGTTGTGGAGTTTGTCAGGATCGCTGCGGAGGTCGTAGAGGAGTTCTTCGCCGCCTTCCCAGGCGATGTAGCGAAAGGCATCGGTGCGCAGGCTGTGGCCGCGTTGTTTGGTGTGCGGGGCGATCATGGTGCTGATGGCCACCTGCTTTCCTTTGGCGGCGGGATCATCGAGCATCGGCTTGAGGCTGCGGCCTTGCAGGTGCCTGGGCTTCGGCAGTCCGGCGAGATCGCAGAGTGTGGGGTAGATGTCCACTTGCTCGGCCAGGCCGCTGCGGGTGCCGGGCTTCACACCGGGCGCGGCGATGAGCAGCGGCACATGGTTCGCGCCTTCAAAGAGCGTCTGCTTGGCCCACAGGCCGTGCTCACCGAGCTGGTAGCCGTGGTCGCCGGTGAGCACGACGATGGTGTTTTCGTCCAGATGCAGCTCACGGAGCTTTGCGAGCACGCGGGCGATTTGCGAGTCAACGAAGCTCGTGGAGGCCAAATAGGCCTGCATCGCATCGCGAGCCTCATCGCGAGTGGGCGGTGCATAGCGAAAGATATTGTTGTTCGGCCGCAGCGAAGCCTTGGGCAGATGAGTGATCACCTCGCCGCCCTCGCGATAAAACGGCGGCAGAGAGAGCTTCTCCTTGTCGATGGCCTCAAAGAACGACTTCGGGGCCACAAACGGCGTGTGCGGCCGGATGAAGCCCACAGCCAGAAAAAATGGCTTCTCCTTGAACTGCTCCAGTGTGGTGATGGCATCGTCCGCGATGGCGTAGTCCGTGAACTCTTCCGCTGGCCTCGCTGAGGCGGCGTAGGTGCGGTTGAAGCTGTCGCCTTTGGCCTTCGACCTGGGTTGGTCCTCGGGATCGTTCGCGGCCTTGGCTTCGGCGAGGATTTCGTTGTCCTTGTGCAGCGCGGAGCCGAGCTCGACATCGAGCTTCGTCTTCGGGTCTGGCACATGGAAAACCTTGCCGACGCGGCCGGTGGCGTAGCCGTGGTTTTTGAAGTGCTGCGGCAGCGTCACCACCTCCGGCAGCGCCTTGCGCAGGCTCGTCTTGAGATCCATCACGCCGGTCTTTTCCGGATAGCAGCCCGTGAGAAACGAGCAGCGCGACGGATTGCACAGCGCGAACTGCGTGTAGGCATGCTCAAACCGTACCCCACGCTCCGCCAGCGCATCCATCCCCGGCGTGCGCACGTGCGCATTGCTATAGCAGCCGAGCGTCGTCGTGAGGTCATCCACGATGATGAAGAGGACGTTGGGGCGTGATGCCGCCGACAGTGTGGAAAGCAGGGTGAGAAGCAGAATGAAGCCGAGCCGCATGACGCCCCATGAAACGATCTCCGCAGAACCAACATCTCAGCCAATCCCACCTCGGAGCCGGACCCGGTTTCACGCGTTCTAGGTTTTCACTTTCGTTGACGCCTTGGGCACACCACCCGGCTTCCTCAAATGCTCCATGAGCGCTCTCACGGCCTTGCTTTGGAAGCGCTGGGCATTCCACATCATGGCGACGGTGCGGCGCGGTTTTTCGCCGGTGAAGGAGCGATAGACGCGCTGCTCGCTGGTGTCGATTTTACGCGCCATGTCCGGCACGATCGAAACACCGTGATTGAGCGAGACGAGCTCC
>CALDGV010000429.1 GCA_937941745.1 uncultured Prosthecobacter sp.
AAGCACTGCCGGCGAAATGAGCCTCAAGATTCTGCACGACCAGACGCCCCATCTCGCGGCGGGTTTCGTGGGTGGCGCTGCCGACGTGCGGAAGCAGCACGGCACGTTCACAGGCGATCAATTCTGCCGGCACCTGAGGTTCGTTTTCGAACACATCGAGGCCCGCGGCCCGGATGACTTTGTTTTGCAGGGCATGGATCAGCGCTGACTCATCCACCACCGATCCACGGGCGATGTTGATGAGCGTGCCTTCCGGACCGAGTGCGGCCAGCACTTCCGCATTCACCAGATGCAGCGTGCCTGCCCCCCCGGGACATGCGACCACGAGAAAATCCGAGCTGCGCGCCAGCTCGATCAGATCAGCGGAATACCTCCACGGCACCTCCTGCGGCTGGCGGCCATGATAAGCGATCTGCATGCCATGAGCGGCCAGCCGCTGTGCAATCGCCTTGCCGATGCGGCCAAGACCGAGGATGCCTGCCACCTTGCCGCGCAGCGCATGGGCGAGGGGAAAGGCACTGCGGGTCCAGTCTCCCGCACGCGTGAAGCGCTCGGCCTCCGCCAGCCGTCGGCTGGTCATCAAGACCAGTGCGGTGGCGATGTCTGCCACGTCATCGGTGAGGACATCCGGCGTGTTGGTGACTCGGATACCGCGAGCGCGGCAGAGATCGAGAGGCACGCCATCATAACCGACGCCGAAGACGCTGATGATCTCAAGCGAAGGAAGGGAGGCCATGAGAGACTCGCTCACCGTAAACCCACCGGGCACCACCATGCCTCGAACCTGCGCGTGAGGTTCCACAAGGCAGTCGTAGGCCTTTTCCAAAGGCTGGCGGAGGAAGTCCGGAAGGGAGACGGGCAGGTAGAGGGAGGCCATGAGACAGATTGAAACCTTTTATGAAGCAGGTTTGGAGCGCTTGCGGTGCTTCCGCACCATGCCCATCTGCTTCAGCTTCCGCTGAAGGCTGCGGCGGCTCATGTTGAGCAGTTCCGCCGCTTCGCTGCGGTTGTTTCCAGCGCGCTCCAAGGCTTCCAGGATGAGCTGCTTCTCCATCTCGTGGATGTCGAGCGGTGCCTTTTCCGGAGGAGCTTCGCCTGCTGCAACAGGCTTGTCTCCTGGCAGCACTGGAACCCGCCAGCCGAGCCCGCCGGGGCGCGTGAGGTAGGCAGGCAGATGCTTGGCCATCACGCGGCTTGTGTTGCTCATGACCACGCCATGCTCGATCGCAGCCCGCAGCTCGCGCACGTTGCCAGGCCAGTCATACTGCATCAGCACAGGCAGCGCGTCCTCGCCAAGCGGCTTGTAGCTCTTGCCATTGGCGGTGGCCAGCTCCTTCAGGAAATGATCTGCGAGGATGGCAATGTCCCCCTTCCGGGTGCGCAGCGGCGGCATGTGGATGGTGACCACGCGCAGCCGCCAGTAGAGGTCTTCGCGGAATTTCCCTTCCTCCACCATCTTCGCCAGGTCCTTGTTGGTGGCGGCGATGACACGCACATCCACTTTGATGGGCTTTGCGCCGCCCACACGCTCGATGGTCTGCTCTCCCAGAGCACGAAGCAGCTTCACCTGAGTGTTGGCATCGATCTCGCCGATCTCATCCAGGAAGAGCGTGCCGCCGTCCGCCAGCTCGAAACGCCCGATGCGCCGGTCCTGCGCGCCGGTGAATGCTCCTTTCTCGTGTCCAAAGAGCTCACTCTCCAGGATCTGCGGCGACAGCGCCGCGCAGTGCACGGTGATCAGCTTCGCCTTGGGGCGCCCGCTGAGGTTATGGACCGCCCTGGCCACCAGTTCCTTGCCCGTGCCACTTTCACCTTCGATCAGCACGGTGGCACGCGTCGGCGCCACCTGTTCGATGGTCTGCAGGATGGGCTTGAGGGCATCCGCCTGGCCCAGGATGCCCTCGACGCTGAACTTCTGCTCCACCTGCTGCTTCAGGACCTTGTTCTCCTGCTCCAGGCTACGGCTGCGCAGGGCACGTTTGATCAGCAGCTCCACCTCATCGAGGTTGAGCGGCTTGGTGACAAAGTGGTATGCCCCCCGGCGCATGGCCTCCACGGCGGTGTCCACGCTGCCATAGGCGGTCATCATGATGCAGACCGGCGGCTTCGGAAGCGCCAGGGCCTGTTCCAGCAGCTTCATGCCATCATCCTCACCCAGGCGGAGGTCGGTGAGCATGACGTCGATGGGGTCATTTTTCAGGTACTCCATCGCCTCGGCGGCGTTCGAGGCCACATAACAGTCGAAATCATCCTCCAGAGAGAGGCGCAGCCCATCACGGGTGTGCTTCTCGTCATCAACGATGAGAACGGTGGCTGGATCGGTCATGGTTCAGGTGCCAGATAAACGACGGGAAAGGTCACTTGGGTTATCCATCTCTAGCGGGGATGACAATGAAGAAAAGACCGTTCATCGCTTCAGCCCAGCCAATCCTGCCCCCAGGTTCGGAGTCTCCGAAGCTACTCGATCCCGGGTGATTCGTGCACGTCCTCCCCTTCCCCCAGCAGCCTGACCCTGCGTTCCACCAGGGGCAGCCAGAGGCTGACGCGGGTTCCCAGTCCGACCCTGGACTCAATGTCGATCTCACCGCCATGCTCGCGAATGATGCGGCGGACAATGAGAAGACCGAGGCCTGTGCCCGTAGGCCGGGTGGTGGAAAAGGGCTGGAACAGCTTGCCCATCTGTTCCGGGCTGATGCCCTTGCCGGTGTCTTCAAAGCTCAGACGCACCTCAAAATCCGTGTAGCTGCCAATGATGGTCAGTGTGCCCCCCTTGGGCATGGCCTGGGCCGCATTGCGGATGAGGTTGTACATGGCCTGCTTCATCTGGTCCGGGTCCAGCGGCATCGCAGGCATGTCTGCACGCAGGTCGAGCTTCACCTTGACCTTCGCCTGATCGAGCTCCGGCTTCAGGAAACGGACGCTCTCCTCCACCAGGTCGGCAATCTTGCTGCGCTGAAGCTGCGGTTTCGTGGGCCGGATGGCGGCCAGGAACTGGCTGATGATGGTGTCCATCCGCTTGATCTCGCCCGTGGCGATGTCGAGGTGCTCGCGCAGGCCATCACCGGACTTGCCCATTTTTTTCAGCCGGCGCTCCAGCAGCTGCAGATGAATGGTCAGGGAGTTCAGCGGGTTGCCCAGCTCATGGGCAACACCGGCGGCGAGCAGGGTGAAGGCGTTGAGACGTTCGCTCTCAAGCTGCTGCTCGGTGCGCTTCCGGGTCTCGGTAACGTCGCGGATGAGCATGACGAATCCGAGCGGCTGGTCGTCGTCGATGCTGGTGATGTAGAAATTCAGGTAGCGGTTCTCGGGATAGAAAAACTCCAGGTCGCGGCTGACCACGGTGCCGGGCTTGAGCAGTTCATTCCAGTCCAGGCCGCGCATGCCCTGGGTGAGCTTCTGGCCGATGACCTGCTCCGCCTGGAGGCCAAAGAAGGTGCAGGCAGCCTGGTTCACGTAGGTGACCGCGCCCAGCGGATCGAGGAGGATCACGCCTTCCTGCAGGGTCTGGAAGACCTTTTCCAGGAAGCCCTTCTCATTCATGAGTTCGAGCAGCACGCTCTGCACCTCACCCGGCTCCAGGCGGTCCATGCGTTTGATGAGCTTGTCGATGAAAGCGGATCTCATGGGTTCACTGCGGCCTGGATACAGCAACAGGGCAAGCGGAGTGTCAAACTGGCAGGAAGCAGTGGACAGCAGAGGGGCGGTGCGGCATTCTTCGCGCTTCTTTTTGGCCCAGATTCCTGCTCCTGCTATCGAGACGCTCATGCCCCGAATGCTTTTCCGCCATCTCATCCTGACCGCCCTGGCCGGTGTCCTCGCATCGTGTGTGAACACCCGTGCTCCCCGCGGCCAGACTCAGTATCTGGAGGCTTTCGACCCGGCCGCCGTTCCTCACTCCGCCCTCTACAATCAGGACCTGGTCTCCTACTGGGATGGCGATGGCATGGCCGGCTCGCCCAGCATTGTCATCGATCTCAGCGATCAAAAGGCCTATTTTTACAAGGGGGGCCACCTCGCCGGGGTTTCCGCCCTCTCCACGGGCGACGAGAAACACCCGACCATCACCGGGAACTTCAAGATAATTCAGAAGGATCAGTGGCATAAATCCAACCTCTACGGTGACTTTGTGGACGCCTACGGCAACGTCGTCGTGGCCAACATTGACGTGACCAAGGACAAGCCGCCAGCCGGCACGCGGTTTGAAGGTTCGAAGATGCACCATTTCATGCGCTTCCACGGTGGCACCGGCATGCACGAAGGCTTCCTGCCCGGCTACCCAGCCAGCCATGGCTGCGTGCGCATGCCCGCCCACATGGCGGCCATCTTCTACAACAACGTGACCACCGGCACCCCAGTGACCGTGCGGCCTTAACAAGACTCCGTCCACCATGAGCGAACTGCCTCTCGAAGTCAGTGTGGATGACGTGAACTACCTCCTCGGACGCCCAGGAGAACGCCCCCGCATGGTGGACTGCCGCGAGCAGGATGAATGGCAGGTCTGCCGGATCGAGGGCGCTGAACTCGTTCCCCTCTCCCAGTTTGGCGAACTGGCACCCCAGAGGTTCAAGGATCTGAACCAGCACATCGTCATCTACTGCCATCATGGCATGCGGAGCCTGCGCGCCACCTCCTGGCTGCGTCAGCATGGCTTCCGGAACGTGCAATCCATGCGCGGAGGCATTGATGCCTGGTCGGAACTCGTGGATCCGGCGGTGCCAAGATACTGAGGACGTGATGGATGACAGCGCAGTGGCCCGTAATGGCCTCATGCGTCTTCTTCCCCTCCTGCTGCTCGTCTTCTCCTGCACCCTTCATTGCGCCCAGGCAGGGCTTCGTGCCGGTGCTGCCACAAGCAACATCACTCCCGAACTCGGCGGCGAGGTCGTCGGCGGCTTCGCCCCCTACCCCGCTGAGCACATCCACGATGAGCTGCATGCCCGCTGCCTGGTCCTGGATGATGGAAAGACCAAGCTCGCCCTCGTGGTCTGTGATCTCCTGGGCCTTCATCGCAGCCTTTCCGTGAAGGCACGGCAGCTCATCGAGGCCGAGGCAGGCATCCCAGCGGCAAATGTCCTCATCTCCGGCACCCACACCCACTCCGCTGTGAATGCCATCGGCGGCAATCCCCGCCAGTACGTGTCTGACATGGAGCTGACGCCCTACCAGATCTTTGTCGCCAGGCGCATTGCCGATGGCGTGCGACGTGCCGCAAACCTGCTGAGGCCTGCCGAAATCGGCTTTGGCACGGTGGATGTGCCTGAGCATGTGCACATCCGCCGCTGGTTCCTCAAGGAAGGCCAGATGCCCCCCAATCCCTTCGGCAAGATCGACAAGGTCAAGATGAACCCTGGCGCAGCCAACCCGGCCCTGGTCGAGCCCGCAGGCACTCCCGATCCTCGGGTCTCCTTCATCGCCCTGCGTGAGGTGGGCGGACGCATGATCTCCGTGCTCTCCGCCTATTCGCTGCACTACGTCGGCGGCGTGCGGGGCGCAGACATCTCCGCCGACTACTACGGTGTGTATGCGGAAGCCCTCAAAAAGCTCCAGACTGGCGGCGATGCCTACCCGCCTTTCGTCGGCATGATGGCAAACGGCACCAGCGGTGACGCCAACAACATCAATTTCCGCATCGCACAGCCGCGCAAGGCTCCCTACGAGCAGATGCGCCATGTGGCCGAGGATCTCGCCAGCAAGGTGAACCAGGCGCTCGCCCAGGTGCAGTGGCAGTCGGAGGCACCGCTCGCCGCACGCTACCGCGAACTCGACAATATCCAGTGGCGCAAAATCCCCGAAGACCTCATCGCCTGGGCCAAGGAGACCGAAGCGAATGCACCGCGCATTCAGGGTGGCAAGACCATGCTTCCCCTCGCCTACGCTGGCCGTGTGCAGCGGCTGGCCCAGGCAAGCCCGCAGACCAAGGCACCCGTGCAGATCCTGCGCATTGGCGATGTCTGCATCGGCACCACTCCCTGCGAGACCTTCGCCGAAACCGGCCGTGAATTCCGCGAGCGCAGCCCCTTCAAGAAAAGCTTCATGATCGAACTGGCCCACGGCTACTACGGCTACATGCCTACACCGCGCCACTTCGAGCTGGGTGGCTACGAAACCTGGCCCGGCACCAACAACCTCGAGCCTCAGGCCTCGGTGAAGATGATGGATGCCCTGCTCGAGATGGCGTCAGAGGTGAAGTGAGTTCCCCGAGAGGCTCACCACACGATTTCATCGCCGCTTTGCCTTCGCAAAGCGGCTCTGACGATCCACAGGCAGCATCTCCGCAGGCGCTTCAGCACTGGCAGCGGCCACCGTTGGTGGAGTCGTCGGAGCTGGAGCCATTTCATTCCGTCTGCGGCGATGCTCCTGCGCAGCATCGGTGAGCTTTACCGACCTACGCCGGCGCCAGCCCGTCCAGGCCCACCCGGGCATCTGCCAGCCCGTGCGCGTCACCAAAGCCTCGATGAGCATCAGCGCGAGCGCCGCCAGAAGCAGTTGCGGTTGCAGGTCGGCGAAGCGGGTGACCTTGGGGCTGCGCCAGGCCTGGCTCAGGTCCAGCAGCTCGCGGCCACCGCTGGCCTGGGAAGTGTGGCGCAGATCTTCCGTGCGGGCTTCATCAAAGGCCCACTCCGTGCTGCTGCCGAGCAGCGTGGGGCCGAAGCTGAGCGCCGCTCCTCCGAACTGCACGGCCCCGCGCACCATCTCGCCCTCGGTCAGCGTCACGCCGGCCTGATAATGACCAGGTGAAAGGCGCTCCCAGGCAAGTTCGTGCATGCCGGAGGCATCGCTGCCATGCGCCATGAGGATGCGCGGAGGCCGGGCCTGAAGCTTTGGCTCCCATTCAGCATCATGCATCAGGTCGAGCGTGAGCTGGCGGCCTTCCAAACGATGCTTCAGGCCGATGCCGGGCGGCAGCTGTTCTCCCATGAGCCAGCGCACGAGGGTTTGCAGAAAGTCACCATACTTCGGCCAGGCACGGACTTTGGCCGAATGCTCCCCGCCAAGGGCAAAGCTGACAGCGGCGGTGCGCCCGATGCCACGCTGGCCGAAGGCAACAAGCGGAGCAGCATATTCGTCCTTCGTGATGAGCCCCTGGCTGGCCCAGTCGCGCAGGTAGCTGAGGTTGTAGCCATCGGCCTCGGGCAGCCAGTCGAGCGTCTGACCGCTGATCTCGAACCACCCACCTGCTGGCTGTGTTTTCACCGGATCGGTGATGAAGACACTGCGCGCCACGGCCACCGTTTCCTGGCTGAAGATGCTTGGGAGTTCCTCGGCCTTGTCGGTGAAGAAAAGCCTTCCCTTGCCACGCTGGGCGATGTCTTGCAGCAGCGCGGCATCGGCATCGCTGCGCGTGCCCAGCGCGATGACGCTGACCGTGCCGCTGCCTGCGATGATCTCGTCGATGAGGCGCTGGTAGTCGCCGGGCTCTTCGGAGTCATTGGCATCGGAGAAAAGGATGATGTGCCGCTGACCAGCCGGAGCCGTTTTCAACTGGTCCCAGGCCGCCTTCAATCCTTCATAAACATAAATGCCGCCACCCGTGCTTTCGATGCGGCGTACGGCGCGCTCCATCTTCTCGCGATTCGGCCCCACTTGCTGCAGCGGCACCATCTCATGCGCGCTGCTGTCCACAGCGAAGACGGTGAGCAGGTCCTGCGCACCGAGGTAGCGGATGGCATTGCCCGCACCTTCATCGGCGAGCTGCATTTTGGTAAAGCCATTCGCCACGGTCATTCCCATGCTGCCACTGCGGTCCATGACGATCGCCAGCGCCACCATCAGCTGGCGATGCTCCTGCTTCATCTCCATCGACACCGGCAGCAGCGGATCTAGGGCCGACTCGAAGTAGCCGCCTGCAGCAAAGCTCTTCTTGCCACCCGCCATCAGCAGGCTGCCGCCCTGCTCCCGCACATAAAAGTCGAGCGCACGCAGGAAGTCGGCGGGCATCTCAAAGGCAGGGACATTGTTGAAAATGACGCATTTGACTCCCGAAAGCTGGCCTGGGCGGATGCCGCGAAGCTCCGTCACTGTTTCGACCGTGAAACCCTGCCTCTGCAGTGCCTGAGCCACGGGATCATTGAGATACGAGGTCAGCAGAAGCACGCGCGGACCTCCAGCGATCTCAATCATGGCCTCGTGGCGGTTGTTTCCCGGATGCGCATCGGTTTCAGGCTGGATGAAGGCCTCGTAATGCGCCACGCCCGCACGGGCCAGCCGGTCGGTGAAACGCAGCCTTCCGGTGCCGAGCAGAACTTCCACGTCCGCACGCTTCAGCTCCTGCCCATCGCGCAGGAGGCTCAACGGCACTCTGCCATCGCGCGTGCTCTTCACCTCCACCTCGATCATGAAGGGCTCGCCGAGCTGCGATCGCGAAGGCATCCGCAGCGCTGCCACGCGGAAGTCCGTCGGCTCAGGATCACGCACGAGCCGGTAGTCCAGCTCCACGCCCTGACGCGTCAGCTTTTCCGCAATGCCTGTCAGCGGCTCCGTGGAGTAGCCATCGGTAAAGGCCAGCACTCGCACCGGGCGCTCCCTGCCCTCCTTCTGAGCCCAGGCCAGCGCCTGGCTGATGGCAAGCCCAGTTTGGGTCGAGTGCCGGTTCCGCTCATAAAGCTCGGCTCCTTCCGCCCCACGGCGCATGACCTCGGCGGCATAGTTCAGGTAAAAGAGGCGGTCATTCGGTCCGCGATGCCGCTCCAGCAGCTTTTCCCATTCCGGCAGCCCCTTCGCCATCGGCTTCTCCACCGACGCCGAAGAATCCAGCAGGACCCACAGGTCGATGCCATCCTGCAGACGACGCCATTGAGGTTCCGTCAAAGCCACGGTGATCAGCACCAGCAGCATCAGGCGGAGCGGCTTGAAAAGCCCCAGCCGCGACAGCATCCACCCCACCAGCAGAAGCACCGGCAGCAGTGCGAGCCATTCAGGGTGAAGCAGGGTCATCTGTCGTGATTTATCCAGGAAGCGGGGATCCGTCCATCCTGGAAGAGATCTTGGCAGGACCACCCCTTAACCCATGCGGGCTCTTTTCGCAGTCTCGGGCCTTACCCCGGCTTTTTTGTTTACCGCATCTTTCCCAAGGCCAAGTCGGCGACTACCCTTCAATCCTTTTGGAGGATGAGCATTGGATCTGTGAAGTTACCTGAACCCCGCTGGCGAGCCTTTCTGGCCTCATGGGCCGGATTGTGCGCCAGTGCGCTGGCGGCCAGCTTCCTCCTCTTCGGAAGCTTCCTTCCCTACCGGCTTCGGGAGGCTTCGCTGAACGGACTCACCGGCTGTCTGGTGATCCTGGTCTGCCATCTTTCGGCACTGACCGCCCCGCTGCTGATCCTGCAGATGCACCGTTCCTGGCGGCGGCATGGGCTGATGGCCGCCGCCTTCATCCTGCTGTTTTTTGAATCCTCCGTCTTTCGCGCCACCAGCGCCGCATCCGGCTTTTACGATTACCTGAACCTCGCCAACGCGGCAGGCAGCTTTTCCAACGCGGTTGATCAATACGGCGCGGATGCTGTGCGCGCCCTCGTGGCAGTGCTCAGCCTCTTCGGTATCCTGACATGGCTTCGCCGCATGAGCCTCCGCTCAGGCTCCAGCCTGCAACCCTTCCTGTCCCCCATGCCGCTGCTGAAGCCGGGCTGGCTGCTCGGCCTCAGCGCACTGGCCTGCTGCCTAGGCTTCTGCGGCTCCTTCTACCTTCGTGGTCACATGGCCACGCGCGGCCTCACTCCTGGCTACGGGCTGCCGGTCTCCCTCTCCCTCAGCGCTCTGGATGACGTCCTCAGCGAGCCCCCGCCTACGGCTCGCCAGGTGCCGGTGCGTCCCTCAGGCAGCCGCCACATCCTCTTCATCATTGATGAGTCGGTGCAGTACGATGTGTTCGCGGAGCTCTGGAGCAGGTCGCCCGCCGCAGCCAAACTGCCTCCGCCCCTGCCAATGCTCAGCTACGCCAACAGCTCCGCCGCCAGCAACGCCATGCTCCGCCATGCCTGTGATCCCCGCTGGCCGGACCGCTGCCTGAAGGGCGACAGCATGCTCGGCAAGGCCAGGGCCGCAGGCTACCGCGTGATCTTTTATGACCTTCAAAAGGTGCTGCAGCGCCGTGACAACTACTTCGGCAACCTGGAGCAAAGCCAGCTCGACCTGCATCGCACCTACGATCCCACGGACCGCCGTGCCGACCTGCTCAGCCTGCCCGACCTCATCCGCGACCTTCAACCAGATCTGCCTCCCACCTTCATCCTCATGAACAAGCGCGGCTCCCATTTCCGCTACGAAACCAACTTCACCCCCGATCAGGCCCGCCCAGGCGAGCCCGCCTACCATACCTCCGTGCGCATCCACAGCGTCGAATTCCTTGAGCGCCTTGTGCAAAGCGGCGTGCTGGACCACACCGCCCTCTACTTCACCTCCGACCACGGCCAGGACTGGAGGGAAAAAGTGCCCCACGGCACCACCGTTCCTGCCTTTGCCTCACGTGCCCAGTGGGAAGTTCCGGCCCTGGTTCACCGCCCCAGATCCAAAGGCCCGCCACAGGTGCCTGAAGGCTACTGGCTGAGCCATTTCCACCTCGCGGAAAGCCTGAACAACGACCTCGGCTACGATGATCCAGAGGTGTCCGGCATTGAGCAGGCCATGGACGAGCACTTCCTACTGAATCAGGACCACCAGGCGCTTTTTGTCTTTCCCTTCCGCACCCTCGGTCGCCAGCCCGCAACAAAGACCTGGGCTCGCCGCCGGTGAAGACGGCGCACACAGGCACAAGGCATCCACAGCCTACTTTTTCTCCAGCCTCACATAATCGAGGCCGACCATGTTCGACGGCACCGCGTCTGGATTCGGCGGTGCGAGGGTGAAGGTGAGTTCGTGCTCGCCAGCGGTGAGTTCGTGCGTGCCCCATTCTTTTTCGCCGGTGTGGATGACCTTGGGTGAGTTGTAGCCATCGAAACTCGATGCCACGGGCTTGCCGTCGAGAGCGATGCTCACCACGCCGTAGTCGCGGGCCATCGTGAGAGCGCCGTAAAGCGTGTACTTGCCGGCTTCTTTGACGGGAATGGCCAGCGTGAGCTTTTGATCCGGCTTGCCGCCCGTCCACCAAAGTTGCGCCGCGCCGCTCCAATCGCTGCCAAAGCCACCCATGCCTTGCTTGCCGGTCTTGCCGCCGGTGATTTCGAGAATCTTCATCGTTTCGCCCTCGATCGCACCTTCGACGGTCTTCGCGGGACCTTTGGCTGCGCCACCTGCCGCGCCACTCTGTAAATACTTCACCAGATCGATCACCATCTCCGGCTGCAAGGCATCAAAGAGCCCTTCCGGCATCGTGCTCAGCTTCGAGACCTCGCGCTTGGCGATGTCCGCCTGCGGCAGCGTGAACTCGACACCGCCCATCATGGCGATCTTCACGGCGGCGGGGTTTTCATCTTTGATGACGCCGCTCATCACGCGGCCGTCCTTCATGGTGAAAAGATTGAGCTGGTAGGCCTTGCCGATGACCGCGTTCGGATCGAGCACGTTTTCGAGCAGGTAGTTCAAATCGGCGCGATTGCTGCCGGTGATGTCGGGGCCGACGTTTTGGCCTTCGCCGAAGAGTTTGTGGCATGCCCCACAGGTCGCCATGAAGAGCATCTTGCCCTTCGCGAGATCGCCTTTCGCCAGCGCGGCGGGTGTGAGCAGTGCTTTGTATTTCTTCGTGCGCTCAACGAGATCCGCCTTTGGCGCGTTCACATCACCCCAGGCGGATTTGATCAAGGTGTTGATCTCCGCGTCGTCGAAGGCGGTGAGCTGTCGCACCAAAAACGGCGACAAAGCCGTCGCAGGCACGGTTTTGGCCTCCACGGCCTTCAAGAGCGCTTTCGAGCCTTCTTTGGTCGAGGCGAGCGTGTTCACCGCATCGGGCAATTCGTTCGCGGAAAGCTTCGGCAGTGCCGCGCCGAGGATTTTCGGCGTTTCGGCGTCTTTGAGCGAAGCAAGCGCCTGGATGGCCTGTCGGCGAAGGGAGGCCGGTGAGTCGTTGGAGACGATCGTGAGCAGGATTTTGGCCGTGGCGGCATCTTTGGCCTGCAACAGCACCTTCAAGGCGCTTTCACGCGCCGCCGTGCCCGCGGCCGCGAGGGCGAGTTGATCGCGGAAGTGCTTCAAAGCGGCCTCGATGCCCATGTGGGCTTCGAGCTCGAGCAGGAGCGCTGCCTCGGACGTTGGAGTGGAGGCTTTAGCCGAGGATTGGGGCTTTCCAGAGTCGGCTGAAGCCTGGACTCCAACCAAGCTCTCGCGCATCTGGGGCCAGTTCGCTGGCGCAGAGACTTTGCTGCCTCCACGAGCCGCCTGCACGACCGCGGTGAGCAAATTCTGCCGCAGCGTCGCGTCCTTCGACTCCGCCGCGAGCTTGAGCAGCCCTTGAATGCCCGCCTCCTCGCCCGCCAGTCGGCGATAGATGAACTCGGTGACCTTCGGCATCTTCGACACCTTCGCGAGCTGCAACCCCACCGCCGCATCCGCCGCCACCACCGGCTCGATGCCATACCAGATGAGCAGCGGGATCATCGGATCTTCCGCGTCCTCGCTGTGCTTGAGGAGGGCGGTGGCGAGGTCTTTGCGTTGATCTTGAGGGATGCGTTGAAGCGCGGAGGCGAGTTCGCGGCGGACGATGGGAGATGTCTCTGAAGCTGCCCTACTGCTAAGACGCTGAGCTCTTGCCACCCAATTGTCTTTAATGATCCATTCGTATTCTGTTTTCACCAAATCCATGCTCATCAAGAGTCGAACCGCCAAGACTCGTATGCGCTCGTCTTGGGACTCAAGAGCAGCGATTTCACGGATGGGAACGATCTTGGGATCTCGGTTTAGATAATAGCCGCTAAGACCGACACAGTGCTTCAAGAGAAGGGCTTTAGGCGTTGCTTGGGGTATCGCACGAATCAGATGATCGCTTTGCAGTTCCTTTGTGTAAAAGGCTCGATCCATCAGCACCTGCCTCGCCATTCTGGAGAACCACTCATTTTTGGTCTGCACTGCGAGCCGGGCTAGTTTCTCATCCGGTTCCTTCACGAGATCGAACGGAGCCTTGGGGAAGTCGGAATTGTCGGACAGGTCCGACCTGTCTGACGTGCTGGGCGGCCCGGCATACGTCACGCGGTAAATCCGCCCATTGCTCCGATCCCAATGCTCCACGGCGCCACTGCCGCGATGGCAGATTTGCTGATCGGACCAATCACTCACATACAGCGCCCCATCCGGGCCGACTTTTTGCGTGA
>CALDGV010000430.1 GCA_937941745.1 uncultured Prosthecobacter sp.
AAGCCCACATCGCGGTCGAAGATCCGGATGGCGTGACCAAACAGAACGGCCAGTAGTGCAAGGAAAACCTGCATCCGATCGTCGGTCTGGCCTGATCGTCGGGTGGATTTTTCCCCGGAAGCCCTGCGATGTTCCGTCGCAGGGCTTTTTTGTGCCCGAAACCTGGGTTGACACCCCCTCCCCGGCGATTATGCATCGCAGTCCGGTGCGGAAACTGCTGCGCCGGTCAGTTCTAACTCCCACCCCCACATATCAATGGTCAAAATCGGCATTAATGGTTTCGGGCGCATCGGTCGCCTCGTGTTTCGTGCAATCTGTGATCAGGGCCTCCTGGGCAAAGAGATCCAGGTCGTCGCCGTGAATGACCTGGTGCCCGCGGACAACCTCGCCTACCTCGTCAAGTACGACTCCACCCAGGGCAAGGCCAAGGAAGAAGTCTATTCCAAGAAGAGCAGCCCAGATGTGGCTGAAGACGACATTCTCGTGGTCGATGGCCAGGAGATCAAATGCCTCGCCGTGCGTGAGGGTCCTGCCGCGCTTCCCTGGAAGGAACTTGGCGTGGACATCGTGATCGAATCCACCGGTCTCTTCACGGAAGCGGAGAAGGCCAGGGGTCACATCACCGCCGGTGCCAAGAAGGTCATCATCTCCGCTCCGGCGAAGAACGAAGACATCACCATCGTCATGGGCGTGAACCATGAGAAGTATGATGCTGCCGCCCACAACATCATCTCCAACGCTTCCTGCACCACGAACTGCCTTGCGCCGATCGTTCACGTGCTTCTGAAGGAAGGTTTCGGAGTCGAGGAAGGCCTCATGACCACCGTCCACTCCTACACCGCCACGCAGAAGACCGTGGACGGCCCGTCCAAGAAAGACTGGAAGGGTGGCCGCAGCGCCGCGATCAACATCATTCCGAGCACCACGGGTGCTGCGAAGGCCGTCGGCCTTGCCATCCCGGAAGTGAAGGGCAAGCTCACCGGCATGTCCTTCCGCGTCCCGACCCCGACCGTCTCCGTGGTGGACCTCACCGTGAAGACCGTGAAGGAAACCAGCTACGCTGAAATCAGCGCCGCCATGAAGAAGGCCAGCGAAACCTACCTCAAGGGCATCCTGGGCTGGACGACCGACGAAGTGGTTTCCAGCGACTTCATCCACGACCAGAGCAGCTCCATTTTCGACGCTGGCAGCGGCATCGAACTGAACAGCAAGTTCTTCAAGCTCGTGAGCTGGTATGACAACGAGTGGGGCTACAGCAACCGCGTGGTTGATCTCGTGAAATACATCGTGGGCAAGGGCCTGTAATCCTGGTTGGACTCACTTCCAAATTCTACTGCGGGCCGGATCAACTGATCCGGCCCGTTTCTTTTGCCTTGAGGTGTCCGCTGGAATCCCAAAGGGCATGCGGCAGGAAATCACGGACGACGGCGTGAGAAGGCTCCAAGCAGGCGGCGGGCAGGGGAGCGGGAAGCCAGCAGTTGAGTGCCCTCGCGTTCCGTGCCGGAGAGGATGTCTGGATCACCAGAATCAAAGTCCTCGGCTCTCGGCAGGCCTGCGGGAATCGCAGGTTCGGCAGGTTCTTCCTCTTCCACTGCCAGGGCTTCCTCCTCAATGACCGGTGCCGCCGGAAGCTGAGCGTGGATGTCAGGCATCGCCGCAGGTGCTGCCAGGCGAGAAGGCACTACGAGACCACCGGAGAAGATGAGCTTCATGGCATCTTCGACCGTCAGAGGGGCGTCAGTAAGCTGCTCCAGAGGCACCACCAGCAGCAGCCCGGTCATGGGGCTGAGCGCACCGGGCACGAAAACTGCCGCGAGGACCTTGTTTTGCTGAGGATCGAGGTACTGGCCCGTGACGAAACCCAACATCTTCATGTCGGCGGCCGGGTAGTCCACATACACCACGCGCTTGAAGTTCTGCCTTCCACCAAGGCCTTTGAAGCCATCGATCACCTGCTTCATCATTTTGTAGATGAAAGAGGCGACAGGGACGCGCATGAACAGCTTGTCCACCGCAGAGACAACGCGGCTGCCAATCACATGGGTGGCCATCAGGCCCAGCAGCACGCAGGCGATCACCGGGATGAGGAAGCCGACGAAGTTCACCACATGCCGGTAACTCGCGCTTTCCGGATTGATGACCATGCGGCCTTCGATCTGGTTGATGCGCTCAGCGACAAGGGCAATCGCCGGTTCACTGAGGCCATGAAGCAGTTCGTAACCATTGATCAGCACCCAGAAGGTGATCAAAAGGGGCAGGGCTACCGCCAGGCCAGCAAAAAATTTGTTCCGCAGCCAGACAAACGGGCTGCGGGACATGGGAACAGAACTGACAACCGGGGGAGGCATGCTCAGAGCATACGCCGCAAGAGTGCCTCTTTCAGGCTCCAAGTTCGCAGAAAAGCAGGCATGACCGCCTTTCTATGGAACTTGGCTGCGCGACTCTCGTCAGTGCATCTCTACCGCCACCTCGCCAAGGCCCTTGCGGAAGTAATTGAACTGAACGTTCGGGTGGTCAGCCAGCAGTGACATGGGCACAGAACTGTCCACGATGCGTTTGGAGATCATGAGGGCCGTCAATCGCTGGCCCAGCGGATTGTCGTGCTGTCCAGCGTGCCAGATGCTGACCTTCTCAGCCATCCAGGTTTCCTTGGGACCCACCGTGATCGCCGTCTTTGGCACCATGGTGATGTTACCGCCCCCGGAGGTGCGGGCATTCTGAGCCAGGGTGATGGGGTGAAGATCCACGATGCGGGTGCCGAGCTTGCGGTATTCAGCAGGCGGTGGCGGCTCGTTCTTCCACTTGCCGGTGCGCTTCAGGGGATCGTTGAAAGCCCAGTGCTTGATATCGCCCTGACCACCCTGCATGACGATGCAGCGCACGCCGCTGCTCCAGCTCTTGATGTAGGCACTGGTGTCCGCCTTGGGGAAATGCAGCTGGCTGTCTGGCATGACGAGCTTCTTCTGGATGCGGTCAAAGCAGAGCTCGCGGTCCGCTTTCTCAAAGGAAAGCGGGTGATCCATGCTGACTTCCTTCTTCGTGTCCGGGTCATACCACTCATCCATTCCCCAGAAATGGCCGTCCTTGATGGACATGCCGAGTTCGTTCACGAGACGTGCCACCAGGGGCAGTTGCTCTGTGGGGCCGATGGGGCCGCAGATTCCCGCTGGATTGTCTGGTGTGGCCTGGCGCCAGGCATGAATGTATTCCAGCGCCTCGGCGAGGTAGAATTCCTCCAACGTGTCGTACATCACCACCTTGAATCCAGGGCGGGAGAGTTGACGGAGGTCACGCTCGGTAAGGCGGGCAGCGTCGTTGATCAGTGAATTGTCGAGGGTGGTGTAGTCCCACCAGTCGGGGGCGATGTGGCTGAGCTTGCGTGCCATAGGATGAAATGCGTAGAGGACAAAGAAGACGGGCCCGGAAGCCTGTATTTATCGAGTTTGCCCGCAAGCCATGGCCTTTGCCAAGCACGCATCTGAAATGACCGAAGATTTTCGTTCTGCATGTCGGACATTTTTGCGTTGACGCCCTCGCTGTCGTCGGGATACATAGCGGCCGTTCAACGCGCCTAGCGCGGAGACGATTTGGTGAGGTGGCTGAGTGGTCGAAAGCACATCTTTGCTAAAGATGCGTAGCCTTATCCGCTACCGAGGGTTCGAATCCCTCCCTCACCGCCACCTCTGTATCAGTGGTTTTCAGTTCGGACCCACAGCGAACTGATCAGGCGTACAGCAAATGCTTCTGTCGCTGGTTCCTGAAGGAGTTGGTGTAGCCCGTCCAGCTGCCGATGATCTGCGTTGCAGGAACGCCTCGCCGGAGCTGCTGGTAGAGAGATTCACTGCCATACACCTTGTGGAATAGGTTCAATTTGTCCCCGCTCATGCGAGCGATGACGCGTCCGCCGCTGAGGCGGTTCAAGGTGTCGAGCAGGCGGACATCCAGAGCGGTAAGATCCGTCTGGGCCTGTGGATGAATGTGCAGTCGCACCCCGCCAAAGCCGTTCCGCGAATAGGGGGAGAAGGTGACGCCGCTGGCTCCGAAGCCCTGGCAAGCCGCCAGCATCGCCTGTGGGTTGACGCCGCTACCGCCCGCGTAACCAAACGGGTTCTCCGTGCCAATGCCCACATCCACCTGGGCGGCTCCGCCCAGGATGCCGGTGGCCACATAGTAAAGCGGTGAGGTGGCATGGGGGATGTTGGGTGAGGTCGCGTGCCAGCGCAGGCCGGTATGATTCCAGGTCATGCCGCGGCTCCACCCCTGCATCCTGACGACAGTCATGCGCGGTGCACGGCTGATCCAGCCATGCGCGGCCGTCATCATCGCCAGCTCTCCCACTGTCATTCCGTGCACATAGGGAATGGGAATCTGGCTCACGAAGGACTTCCATCGCGCCTCCACTGGCGGGCCCTCGACCCGCCAGCCGCCCATGGGATTGGGGCGATCCAGCACGACGAAGAACTTCCCCTGTTCGGCGGCGGCTTCCATCGCCACCACCATGGTGCTGATGTAGGTGTAGCTTCGGCAGCCGATGTCCTGGACATCAAAAACGAGGGTGTCGATGCCCGCCAGCTGCTGCGCCGTAGGCTTTCTGGTGGGTCCGTAAAGGGAGTGCACCACCATGCCGGTGACAGGGTCGCGACGTGTGGCGATGTGTTTCCCGGCACCCACAGTCCCATCGATACCATGTTCTGGCCCGTAGAGTGCTACCAAGCTCTGCCCCAACGCCCGCTGCATTGCCACCCGGGTCATCACCCCGCGGCTGGTGTAGGCAGTGTGATTGGTGATCAGACCCACCCTGCGGCCGCGCAGCAGGCCAAAACCACGTGCGGCCAGCATGTCGATCCCCAGCATGAAGGGGCCGCCACCCACTGCTGGTACCGCCGTGGGCGATGGCTGCATCAAGGAAGGCATCATCTGGCAGCCTGTGAGTGTGGCTGCACCGGACGAAAGGAGAAAAGAGCGACGGCTGGGCATGGCCGCACCTGTGATCAAGAGCGGAAGTCGTCAAGCAGGGGATGTGGCGGCCGGTTCAGGGCTTCAGCACCGGCATGACCCGCACCACTGTGGCCTGCTTCACATCCAGGAAAGCCTTGGCAGCACGCTGGATGTCCCGTGCAGTCACAGCGGCGATTTTCTCTGGCAGGCTGTTGAAGTAGTCCAGTCCCAGACCATTCAGCTCATTCCAGCCGAAGGCGTCTGCCATGCTGCCATTTCCCTGCTGGGAGCGGAGCCACTGGGATTTCCACGCGGTCTTGGCACGGCCGATCTCTGCCTCTGTGAGACCCTTCTTCGCCAGATCAGCGATCAATCGCAGCATCTCTGCCTGAGCCAGATCCGCTTTCTTGGGATCCGTGCCCACATAGAAATAAAAAGCCCCGGCACCCAGCGCGGCGAACTGTTGAGCGCCGACATAATAAGCCAGCCCGAGTTCCTCTCGAATGCGGTTGAACAGCCGGCTGCCCATATCGCTGCAGGCTTCATCAATCAGGGAGAGGGCATGCACTTGCGGATCATGAAGGCCGACACTGCGGAAACCGATCACCACCACGGCCTGCTCTTTCTCCATCTCAATCAGGTGCTGTGCAGATTTGGCTCTGGTTGGAGAGAATTTGACGATTTCACGTCGCTGCCCGCAAGGCAACCTGCCCAGGACTGCCTCGACCTGCTTCAGGATCTTTGCAGCTTGCACATCCCCAACGATGCTGAGCACTCCATTGGCTCCTTTGATGGAACTTTTCAGCATCGCTCGGCAGTCGGCAGTCGAGAGGCTTTTCACACTGTCTTCCGTGCCCAGTGCCGTGCGCGCAAAAGGTTGTCCGGCAAAAATCTCTGCCCGTGCGCGGCGCATTGCCACGGTCAGGGGATCTTCTTTTTCTTCCTGAATCTGAGCGAGCTGGCGCTTGCGCACTTTTTCAAGCTCGGCGGCCGGAAGCGTGGCATTTAGAAGAAGGTCTCCGATGAGCTGAAGTCCCGTTGTTTCATCGCCGCGCATCACCTCGGCGCCAAGCAGATAGCGGTGGGCATCCGACTGGCAGATCAGCGCTCCGCCGCGGTTCTCCAGTTCCGTGGCAATCTGCGATGCGCTGCGGTTTTTCGTGCCTTTCAGCAAAAGCGCTGCCGATACCTGGGTTACACCAGCCTTGTCATCCATCTCTGCCGGCACACCGGCCAGGAAGCTGGCCCTCATGGAAATCAGCGGCAGGCGCGGGTTTTCCTGCACCAGAAGGGTCAGGCCGTTTTTGAGTTCAAATCGCTGCACTTCTGACGCACGACCAGCTGCATGAGCTCCAGCGATCACTTCCGGCTCGTGAGGCCCCACGGTCACCAGCGAGCAGGTGGCATCCTGAAGATAGCGCCTAGCTGCCTCTCGGATGTCCTCGGGGGTCAGTCGGCTGAGAGTGCTGAGATACTGCTGCGGATATTCCAAGCTGCCGGTGGTCAGCCAGCCATGGCCGAGCATGGCCGCCTGCCCCTTGGTCGTGGCAAGACTGCGCAACTGATAACCCAATGTGGCGCGCAGGGCTTTGGCAAGTTCGTCCTTCCCCGGGCCTTTGGCCTGGATCTCGCGGACCACCGACAGCATCCCTTCACGGCAGGCACGAACATTTTCAGGATCACACTCAACGTCTGTGTTGAAGACACCACACTCCTGACCTCCCCAGGCTCCAGCCCACACGCTGTGGGCGATGCCGCGCTTTTCCCGCAGTTCCAGGTTCAGACGTGAGCTGCGCCCGCTGCCGAGAAGGAAGGCCAGCACATCCAGCGCTGGTTTGTCAGCATGCCCTTCACCCGGAATCTGCCAGCCCAGCGCCACATGACTGAGTTCGGTGGCGAAGTCCTTGTGCGCCATGCGGAGGCCCATCTGGCGGGGTTCCTCTGGCAGCAGCACGGGCTCATAGGGCCGGCGTTCCCAGTCGCTCAACAGCCGCTCCACAGCGGCAAAGGTGGCTTCGGCATCCACGGCACCTGCAATCACCACAAAGCAGTTGTTGGGAATGTAATGCCGCTGGACGAACCCGACGACATCCTCCCGCTTGACTTGATCAAACACGGCCCGGTGGCCAATGATCGGATGGCGCAGCGGATGGGTGCGAAAGCTCGTCGCCTGAACTAGATGCTGAAGCTGCGAGGAAGGCTCGTCGTTGCCCATCGCCATCTCCCGGCGGATGACATCCTGTTCCTTGGCCAGTTCTGAGGCATCAAAGCGTGAATGCCTGATCATGTCAGCCAGGATGTCGAGATAGTCCTCCGTGTGCTCGGCGAGTCCATCGATCCAGTACACCGTGCGATTGAAGGTCGTGTAGGCGTTCACGTAGCCGCCAAGCTGCTGAATGCCTGTGGAAATTTCCTGGGCAGTGCGCCGCACGGTGCCTTTAAAAAGCATGTGCTCCACACAATGCGCCAGCCCC
>CALDGV010000431.1 GCA_937941745.1 uncultured Prosthecobacter sp.
GCATTGGCTGCTGGCGGATTTTAAAATCGCCGACGCTGGATGGCGGCGGCTGCGCAGCCAACTGATCGTGCGTTTCCTGTATGCGTTATTCCGCCGCGTGACACTGCTGCCTGCGCGTTCCTTGGTGCCGCCAGAGCCGTTCTTGTGCGCGGCGGGATTCACGCGCGTGCAGCGTGTGGAGCAGGATCATGGCCTGTTGTTCAGCGACTGCTGGAGCCGTGTAGATCATGCGTCTCAATCGCGTCGCATAACATGATCAATGGATGCCAAGATGCATGGATCATTGCGAAGGCGTGTGTGCTTTGGTTCTCGCATGGACCACAAACCACACTCCCAAAATCGGTGGTTGCTTGCGCTTGGTGTCAGCGCAGTCGCAGCCGTGTCACTCTCAACCGCAACCGCAGGCACTCCCGTCGCCGCGAAGAACCCCGCTCCGGTGGATGCCTTCGACTGGAAGGCGAACACCATCGCGCCGGTGACGAACCCGATCTTCTTTGAAGACCCGGTGATCCGTTCGGAAGTCCGCCCGATTTTTGTCTATCACACCATCGACAAGAGCTTCCTGACCGCAGGCGGTCATGCCACGCTTTACGCGCTGCAGATCCGCTACGCGCTGACGGACCGTCTGGCCTTCATCGCGACGCAGGACGGTCACTTTGACATCGACTCTCCCGGTCTCGATGTGGACGGCTGGATGGATCTGGCCGCTGGCTTCAAATACGCGCTGATCGACGACGCAGCGAACCAGTTCATCCTCACTCCCGGCCTCACCTTCCACATCCCGACGGGCGACCGCGAGATCTTCCAGGGCCGTGGTGGCGGTGAGTTCCGTCCGTTCGTCTCCTTCGCGAAGGGCTTCGGTGACCTGCACTTCACCGGCAACGTCGGTCTGCGCATCCCCGTCACAAACAACGAGCAGAACATGGTGGCTAACTACAGCCTGATGGTCGATTATTACACCTGCCGCTGGTTCATCCCCTTCGCCACGGTGAACTTCTGGACCAATCTCAACGACGGCAACAACGTCGCCGGTCTGCGCAGCAACGGCTACGACGTGATCAACTTCGGCGCTGGCAATGCCAACGGCGTGACCCAGGGCATGGTCGGTGTCGGCTTCCGCAGCCGCGTTCATGACAAGGTCGATCTCGGCTTCGCCTATGAGATCGCCATGATCCGTCCTTACGGTCTGACGAACAACCGCGTGACCGTGGACATGTGCATCCGCTTCTAAGTTTCAGGGCAGAGTTCAGTTAGTTGGGTTTAGGTGTGAAACGCACGGGGACGAAAGTTCCCGTGCGTTTCTGTTGTTGTTCACGCCGCCGCCTGCATCATGGCGGCTCTGACCACCATGAAATCCGCCCACAACTTCCGTGCCGCCGCCGTGCTGGCGCTCGCCCTCAGTCTGACCGTCGCAGCGCAGGAAAAACCGCAGGAGCCGGTGATCCCGGTCGATCCCGTCGAACTCAACGGCTTCGGCAGCGACGAACCCATCGCACGCACGGACGAGCCGACTCGCGGCGTCATCAAGGTGAGTCCCAATGACCTCCAGCACATGACCGCCGCGCACTGGGAGCAGTATGACTGCACCAAGTTCACCGCAAAGCGCTGGGGCAAGTACGAGGTGCGTCTCACTTACACCCTGCGACATGCCAATCTCGGCTCCCAGTTCCGCTTCGGTGAAAAGTCGCTGAAAAAGAATCTCACCGCCTCCAGCCTGCCGAAGACGATGGTTTATGGCGAGGTGTACATCGAAAAGCCCGGCACCTATCCCTTCGTGCTCTACATCGCCGCCACCGGCGCGGAGTCCGGCCTGAAAATCGAGGAAGTCAGCTTCGTGCCTGCGCCGGAAGGCCCCACGCCGGAGCCTGCCGCTGATGGCAGCCTCGTGCTGGAGGCCAAAAGCGCCACGACTTGGTCTGAAACGATGCGCTACGAGCCGAAGGCCGAGAAAAACTGCCTCGGCTTCTGGAGCGACGCAGACGACTTCGCCGAGTGGAGCTTCGACGTGGCGAAACCCGGCCGCTACAAGGTCGCCGTGGTGCATGGCTGCGCCAGCGGCAACGAAGGCAGCGAGGTGGCCGTGAAACACGACGGCCAGGAGCTGAAATTCACCACGCAGGACACCGGCGGCTTCCAGAAGTGGCAGGAAGTGTCCGTGGGCGAGATCGAGATCAAAAAGGCCGGCCCGCAGCGCCTCGTCATTGACCCCGTGAACAAGGTCAAAACCGCCGTGCTCGACGTTCACAAGGTCCTGCTCACGCCCGCAGGTTAAACGAATGCATGGACTGCTCCCGCACGCCCACCCGTGACCCGGAGACTTGGCTGGATCTCGCGCCCGAGTTCTCGCAGGCCATGGCGCGGCAGGTGCGGGCCTGGATTCAGCGCTGGGAGCCGGACCTCACCGAATCCATCAAGTGGCACATGCTGTGTTTCAGCGGGCGGAAGCTCGTGTGCGGACTCAGCGCCTGCCAGAAGCACCTCGGCATCAGCTTTTTTCGCGGCACCGAGCTGCGTGAGATGACGAAGCTGTTTGAGGGCGGCGAGGCGAACACGAGCATCCAAAGCATCCGCGTGACAAAGCGCGATCCGCTCGACGCACAAGCCTTCCGCCGTCTGCTGCACGCCGCCGTGGCCCTGGATGCCGACGCGCACGCCAAACCACCGCCAGCCAAACAGCGCGACGAGTGGCCGATGCCACCCGTGCTGGCGAAGGCGCTGAAAAAGGACAAAAAAGCCGCCGCGTTCTTCCAAGCGCTCAAACCAACCTATCAGCGCGAGTACAAAGTCTGGATCTGCACCGCGAAGCAGGAGGAGACCATTCAGCGCCGGTTGAACGAGACAATCCGCGCCCTCGCAGCCGGGAAAAAGTGGATTCAGCGGCGTGAGGCGTGACCGGTGGGTATAGAGGGACGGACACAACGCCTAACGCTTCGGATCAGGCGACGGCGAGCGCAAGACGTTGCTGACACGACAGATAGCCTTCGAGCCGTTGCCTGCATCCGTTTTGTGTGTGCCCAGCATGGGCACAGTCCTGATGGGGTTAAAGTCCCCTGTAGATAAACCAGACATGACGAAAACATACTCATGAAACTACCAGCCGAAGTCAAGGCGCGAGGGGCGACCCTCTCGCTGAAAGAAGACTACGCAAGACCTGCGAGCCGATGAACAAGAACCTGATAGAAGGCCGTCGCGACGGGGTGAGCTGGCACAACACAGCGAAACCCGCTGGTGAAGTCGTGCCGGTAAATCAGGCGGCAGTGCGGGGGAGGACTGTGTTCTTACCTGGGGAGGTCTGGAGCGCGAGAGCGCCCCAGAAGTCAGCAGAGGTCATAGTAGTGACGTGCAGGCCGGGGGCTGAGAGATGCCCGCTTAAACAACGACACCGGAAGACCTGAACGCATGAAGGACCAAACCAATGAGGAACCAAGCGACCCCGTGCCGGGGAGCCTGCCCGATGACGCCAAGTGGCCAGGGTGCGGCTCAACTCAGCACGGCGGGAAGCATAGCGAGGTTCAAGATGAGACAGAAACGTGGATGGAGCAGGTGCTCGACCCCACGAACATGCAGAGCGCCTGGCAGAGAGTCAGGCGCAATGGCGGAGCGCCGGGAATGGATGGGATGACCATCGCGGAGTTCCCGGCGTTTGCCCGCCAGCACTGGGAGCGGATACGCGCCCAGCTCAGAGAAGGGAGTTATCACCCCGCGCCGGTGCGCCGGGTGTTCATCCCCAAACCCGACGGGTCGCAGCGGCCCCTCGGGGTTCCGACGGTGCTGGATCGAGTGATCCAGCA
>CALDGV010000432.1 GCA_937941745.1 uncultured Prosthecobacter sp.
GAACCCACCGAGAAGGCCGAACAGGCGCTGGAAATCGCCTACGATGTGCTGAAACACCCCACGGACGACTACATCAAGCATGTCTTCGGCGAGGCGCAGAAAGGCCTGCAGTCTGTGCTGAAGGCCAAGGTGCTGCCCAAAGACCCCGGTGCCCTGGCTGAGTTCATCGCCAACACCAACGACAATGACCTCAACAACCTGCCCGACATCGAGCCAGTGCTCATGGAAAAGCTCACACGGCCCAGGCTGAAGCCTGAAGTGCGGCTCAATGCCTTGGAGGCCCTGGTCAAGCTCAGCGGCAATGAACGTCCGCTTGTGATCATGAACCTCCTCAAGCGCCTGGATGGCCAAGCAGGCTCGGCTGCCACGGCTGAAGAGATCGGCAAAATGATCTTCACCGACAATCCCGGGGTGGTGCTGCGCTATGCCCTCGAACTGAAGACCCTCGCCAAAGAGGCCAGGACCGCACAAGTGAAGCGTGCCGCCTATGCCATGCTCGTTTTCGCCGCACGCGGCCCCGATGAGATCTGGAAAGAGACCGCCGCCGCAGGTGATGGTGGCCAACTCAACTACCTCGTTGAATCCATCGCCAACATCCCAGCCAGCCAGGCCGCTCTGCGTGTGAAATTCCAGCCGCACCTGTCTGCCATGCTTGAGGAAGGTCGGCTTAATGGCGGCCGCCTTCGCGCCGTGCTCACGGCCCTGCCTCTGATGGGGCCTGACCACGCTGCGGCGAACTTCAAGGCGGTGGCCAAATACCTGATCGAAGGCAAGGAACGCAGCGTGGCTGCGCGGGCTCTGGTCAAGTTCCCCCAAACAGCCTGGGATGCCTCGCTAGCCAAGCCCATCACCGACAACGTGCTTGCCCATGCCAGCACAGTGAAGCCAGCCGACCGCAGCAAGCCGGACTACGTCGAGGTCATCGCTGCTGCAAAAGCAATGGCATCCCTTCAGGGAGATGCCGCCAAGTCTGTGCTGGAGCAGATCCGCGCTGTGAGCGTGGATGTCTTCATCGTCCACACTGTGCATGAACAGCTCCGCTTCGACACCAGCCGCATCGAGGTGAAGGCCGGCAAGAATTTCGAGGTCATGTTTGAGAACGATGACGGCATGCCGCACAACTTTGTCATCGTGCCACCGGGCAAGCACATGGAGATCGGCAATGCCGCCATGACCATGACACCTGACAAGCTCGACAAGCAGGGGCGCGCCTTCATTCCCGCCGCATTTGAGAAGCAGATCCTGGCCGCCACGAAGCTGCTGGAGCCCGGCCAGAAGGAAACCCTCAAATTGAAGGCTCCGAACCAGCCCGGCGAATATGAATTTGTCTGCACCTTCCCAGGCCACGCCCTGATCATGTGGGGCGTGCTCAGCGTGACGAAGTGACCGGTCCAAGGCCAGGCGCCGAACCGCGGTTCGGCGCCGCCGGCGTCATCGCCACCATGCAGGCAAGCCAGGAAGCGTTTCCTTCAAGATCATGCGGATGGCGCGCTTTTCATCCGCTGGAATGTGCGCCCCCAACGGCGCTGGATTCTGCTCCCTCAATCCTTCCGCCATCTTGTAGTAAACCCGCTCCTTCAAAACGGACGGCAGCTTCTGCCATGACTCCGTGTAAAGCATGTAGCTGGCCCGGTGCTTGAACATCCGTGTCCGCAGGTCGAAGTCCTTCAAGGACAGGCCGGTGCGGGTGGCTTTGCGATTGCGGGCAAAATCACGCATAAAGGCAGGGTCACCTTCGATGCCCTTGGCAGGCAGCTTCGCTTCATCGGAAAAAAGAACATAGCGTGCCAGATCCTCGGCCAGCTTCTCCACCTCCGCCTTGGCTGCGGAGGAGAGCATGCCGCGCTCCTGGTCCATCAGGGTGCGCATGAAGTAAGCCGCATGGAAGACGCGGTTTTCAAAGCCCAGCTGATGTTCATGGACGAGGTGCGGAAGGATGTCGCTGGTCGGCAGAAGATGTCGGCTGATGTCCCACATCTGGCCAGGCTCAGCCGGCACCTTGTCAAACTTCCCCGCCGAGGTGCTGACACCCATGAGGTTGGCATGAGTCTGCGGAAGATGGTGGCCTCCAGTGAGGTGCCAGCCCCCGAACCGCTGATCCAGGGGGATCTGGTGGCCCTGCTCGTCCCGCCGGTAGGTCTCCAGGCTAGCCCCGCTGGCCATCGGCAGGAGCGACTCGGCAATGAGCCCCGGCACCCGGCGCGTCGCACTTCCGGCGTGGCAGTTGAAGCATTTCTCCGACCTCGCAATCATCGGCAGGGAGCCCCCTGGGCTGAGCCGCTCGAAGATGTAGAAGATCGCGGCATGCGTGGGATCCATGCTGATCACCTCCACCTTCCCACCCGGCACGAAACCAACGTAAGTATCCTCGTTGAAGTAGAGCGCGCGCGGGTTCCGTGGATTGATGATTTCGCTTTGCAGCGAACTCGCCGAAAAGACCAGGATCTGGGAACTGACCGGAATGTCGAGCACCTCCAGCAGGCTACGGAGGAAGGCCTTGTCGTCGCTCGTGTCGAGCTGCACGGCGCCTGAGTTCAGCTTTTTCAGCAGCCCGGCGAAGCGGTCCTGCGCTTCATGGGTCAGGTAGTTGTGGGGAGGCTTGCGGAATTCGATCACGATCTCCTTGGCATCCGGCGCGGCATTCAGACCACCCGCCAGCAGGGCCAGAAGAGGGAGTTGGATTCGGGAAATGGGCATCGGGGTTTAGTACGATTCAGGCGGGAATGGATTTGCGATTGTTTTGCCCTGCCGCCACCGCTCATCATGGCGCTCATGCGCCGTCTATTGCCTCTTCTTGCCCTGACTGCTGCCGCCGCTGCCGCAGAGTGGTCGCAACTTCTCCCGCTTCCTGATCCGGAAGGCTTCGCGGGCGCTTTTGCAGGCACCTCTGGCGGAGTTTTGATGGTGGCGGGCGGCACGAATTTTCCAGACAAGATGCCCTGGGAAGGAGGTGCCAAGGTCTGGTATGACACCGTGCATGTCCTGCGCTCACCGGAAGCCGCCTGGGAAAAGGCAGGACGGCTTCCCAAGGCCAATGGCTATGGCGTCAGCCTCAGCACGCCAGAGGGGCTGCTCATCATTGGCGGTGGCAATGCCACGGAGCATTTTCGGGACGTCCTCAAATTAACCTGGAGGGATGGGAAAATCCTTTCAGACGCACTTCCACCCCTGCCTCAACCTCTGGCTTTCATGGCCGGAACTTTGGCAGGAAACATCCTTTATCTGGCCGGAGGGATCTCCAAGCCGGACGACACCGCCGCTCAGAACGTCTTTTGGAGTTTTGACCTGCACCAGCCCCAGCGTGGCTGGCAGTCCCTGCCGCCGTGTCCAGGCCCAGCGCGGATTCTGGCCTCCATGGCCACTTTTGAAGGTTCCGTTTATCTCTTCAGCGGCGCGGCGCTCCGAGCGGGTGCGGATGGCAAGGCGGCCCGTGACTGGCTGCGGGATGCCTGGCGGTTCCGACCTGACAAAGGCTGGCAGCAGTTGCAAAACCTGCCCCACGTGGCCGTGGCCGCTCCGAGCCCCCTGCCCCTCCGTGAGGGGAAGCTGCTCCTCATCGGCGGTGATGACGGCAACCTCGCGAACTTCGAGCCCAAATCCAGGCACCCCGGCTTTCCTCGTCGGCTCATGAGTTACGACCCCGCCCAAGATCGCTGGGAAGAGGCAGGCTCCCTGCCCTTCAGCCTCGTCACCACGCCCGCCGTGGAGTGGCGTGGCAGGATCGTCATTCCAGGAGGCGAGGCGCGGCCCGGAAAGCGGTCACCGGAAGTCTGGTGGCGCTGAACCCCGGCTTTCCGGTTGTGTGCCGACCTGGGCTGATGTTTGCAACAGGCGCACTGGATCATGTTTTTCGACACCCAC